>JAXDJM010000145.1:0-2728 GCA_034665605.1 Actinomycetota bacterium
CGTCGGCGCGCACGTGGGCCAGGACGACCTTCCGGCCCTCGATGCGCGCATGCTGCTCGGAAGCGATGCCGTCATCGGTTTGTCTACGCATGCCCCCGGTGAGGTGGACGGCGCCCAGACGCTCTCGAGCGACCTCGATTACATCGCCGTCGGCCCCGTCTATGAGACGCCGACCAAGCCGGGGCGACCGGCCGCAGGCACTTCGCTCCTTCGTTACGCGACGGATCGCGTGCAAGGGCCGTGGTTCGCGATCGGCGGCATCGATCGTGACAATCTCGTGGACGTCATCGCTGCAGGCGCGCGTCGGGTCGTGGTGGTGCGCGCTATCACCCTCGCGGATGATCCGATCGCTGCAGCCGCTGAGCTGGCAGACCGTCTGGCTGAAGCTGAGGCGTCGAGCGGCGCCCTTTAGAGTCCCGGCGTGAAACCCCGCCTCGATTGGTTCCTTGTGCTGGTCCCGGTCGCTCTGATCGTCGACATCGCGGGTGCCGGCAGCGTAGCGATCTTCGTCATCTCGGCCCTCGCTATCGTGCCGCTTGCCGGAGTCATAGGTAGGGAGACGGAGGAGATCGCGGCGCAGCTCGGCCCGCGCGCCGGGGGACTGCTCAACGCGACGTTCGGGAACCTGACCGAGTTGATCGTCTCGATCTTTCTGATCGCGAACGGCGAGCTCGAAGTGGTCAAGGCATCACTTACGGGCTCGATCATCGGAAACGTCTTGCTCGTTCTGGGGATGTCGTTCCTAGTCGGAGGGTGGAACAGGCCGGAGCAGAGGTTCAGCCGGGCAACCGCAGGTCTCTATACGGGCTCCCTCGTGATCGCTGTCGTTGCATTGCTGATGCCTGCGCTGTTTGCACTGAGCCCCCACGCAACACATGCTCACACCGAGGCCGTGTCGATCGGGGTGGCCGTTGTCCTCATCGTTATGTACGCGCTCAGCATGTTGTTCTCGATGAAGACACATAAGTCTCTATTCCGTGCCGATTTCCAACCACCAGATAAGAGTGGGTCGACGAGGAGCGCGATCGCCAAGCTGGTGCTCGCGACGATCGCGGTTGCAGTTATGAGCGAGATCCTCGTGCGCTCTCTGGGAGCGGCCGTCACCGAACTCGGCATCTCGCGTCTGTTCGTCGGCTTGATCGTCGTGCCGATAATCGGCAATGCTGCAGAGCATTCGAGCGCGATCCTGCTCGCATACCGCGACAAGGTCGAGATTGCCGTCGAGATAGCGATCGGCTCGTCCACCCAGATAGCGATCTTCGTCGCACCAGTGCTGGTGTTCGTGTCGCTGATCGCCGGGCACCCGATGAATTTCGTGTTCTCGGCCCCCGAGATCGCCGCAGTTACTGCAGCTACCGCAGTGTTGAGCTTCATCGCGCTCGACGGCCGAGCGAACTGGTTCGAGGGAGCCGAGCTGATCGCCACCTACGTGATACTTGCCATCTCGTTCTACTTCTTATGAGGAGGATGACTTGCCCCGCGCTATCGACTTCCACGTTCATGCATCGACCGAGGAGTGGCTGAAAGGCTCGATCGGGCCGATGCTCGAGGCAACGGCGAAGTACTTCCGCTCGGAAGTTCGCGTTCGGACCGCCGAAGAGATGGCAGCCGAGTACAAAGAGTGGGATCTGCTCGGCGTCCTGCTTGCTTGGGACGCGGAGACCGCGACGGGGCTGCCGCCGCTGACGAACGACCGGGTCGCCGAGATCTGCGCCGCGTTCCCCGAGCAGTTCGTGGGCTTCGCAAGCGTCGATCCGCACAAGCCCGACGCGGTCGAAGAGCTCGACCGGGCGATCCGCGAGCTGGGCCTCAGGGGACTCAAGATCCACCCTCAGGTCCAGGCGTTCTATCCCGACGACCCTAAGTTCGATCCTCTGTGGGACAAGTGCGAGGAACTGTCGCTTCCGATCGTCGTGCACGTGGGCCAGACCGGACTGGGGGCCGGGGTGCCCGGAGGTTCGGGTATCGCGTACGACTTCGGGCGACCGATGCTGATGGACACGGTCGCCGCGCGTCACCCGGGGCTGACGGTCGTGATGGCGCACTTCGGCTATCCATGGCACCTCGAGGTGCTCGCATCGGCCATGCACAAGACCAACGTGTGGGTGGACCTATCCGGGTGGCGGCCCAAATACATCCCCGAAGAGGTCAAGCGCGATGCGCGCGGCCGGCTCTCGGACCGGTTCGTATGGGGAAGTGACTACCCAATGCTGGATCCGGGCCAGATCCTGTCGGAGATCGACGAGATGGGCCTCGGCGACAAACAAGACGCGGTCCTCAAAGGCAACGCCGCCCGCCTACTGGGCCTATCCCTGTAGCCGGGAAGGTTGGGGCCCGGCCCACCGTTAGCATGGGTACATGGCATTTGCAGATGGAGAGACCCCGTCGCGTGAGGAGCTCCGTGGGGAGCATCCCGGCGCAGAAGACATCAAAGAAGAGGTCGTCGAGGCTCTAAAGACGGTTAATGACCCCGAGCTCGGGATCGACATCATCAATCTCGGGCTCGTCTACGACATCGCGGTCGACGACGACAACAACGTGAAGGTCGAATTCACGCTTACGACCATGGGGTGCCCGATAGGGCCGATGCTGGACGAGGACATCCGCAATTCGACCCAGTACATCGAAGGCATCGGGACGGTAACGACGGAGATGGTGATGTACCCGCCGTGGAGCCCCGAGAAGATGACACCTCTCGCTAAGTCGGCCCTCGGCTTCGTCTGATCCG
>JAXDJM010000146.1:0-2936 GCA_034665605.1 Actinomycetota bacterium
CCCACGCGCCATCGGTTTCGAAGATGCGGGCCGTCGCGGCGGCGATGTCGTCTACCCACACGGGCTGGATCACCTGGCGGCCGGCTCCCAGCCGCGGCACGACCGGTGAGTACCGCGCGATCGCCGCGATGCGATTCAGTGCGCGGTCCTCCGGTCCGTATGCCCACGAGGGTCGAAGGATCGCCCAGCGCAGACCGCTTGCGCGGATCGATGTCTCCGCGACTCCCTTGGCCCGGTACCAGGTCTTGTCGCTTCGGGGGTCGGCGCCGGCGCCGCTTACGTAGAAGAGCCTCTCGACGCCGGACTTCTTCGCAGCGGCGAGGAGGTTCTCCGTCCCCGCCCTGTCGTAGCGATCGTAAGTAAGCCCCTTCCGAGGGACCTCCACTGGGTGGTTGGGGAACTGAACGGTCGCGACCACCCCTTGTGCATCGTCGAGGAGCCCGTCCAACGAGCCAGGGTCGGTGACGTCCCCGCGGATCCCCGTTGCACCGCCAAGTTCGGGGATGTTTGTGACCTTCGACGGATCGCGCGACAGCACCGCGACCGTATGTCCATCAGCCACAAGCTTTTGTGTGATGTGCCGCCCGACGAATCCCGTGCCGCCGGCAACGACGATCCTCACGACAGCAACGCGTCGATGAAGACCTTGGGGTCGAAGTGCTCGAGGTCGTCTATCCCCTCGCCCAGCCCTACGAGCTTGATGGGGATGCCCAGCGTTTGCTCGATGGCGATCGCTATCCCGCCTTTAGCGGTCCCGTCGAGCTTCGTGAGCACAACGCCCGTGACCCCCGCGGCGCTCGCGAACTCGCGCGCTTGGACCAGCGCGTTCTGTCCTGCCGTTGCGTCCAAGACCAACAGTGCTTCTGCAACCTCGTGCTCTTTCTCGATCACGCGCCGGATCTTCGTCAGCTCATCCATCAACGGAGTCTTCGTGTGGAGCCGGCCCGCGGTGTCGACGATCAGTACGTCCATGTGTTTCGCGCGTGCGTGCTGAAGCGCATCGAAAGCCACGGCTCCGGGATCGGCACCCGGCTGGTGCTTGACGATCGAAGCCCCGGCTCGTTCGGCCCATACCGCCAGTTGCTCGTCTGCTGCCGCACGGAAGGTGTCTGCCGCAGCGAGCGAAACTTTTCGGCCCCGCTCGCGGGCGTCGGATGCAAGCTTTCCGATCGTCGTGGTTTTCCCGGATCCGTTTACCCCCACGACGAGCCAGACGGTTACTCCGCTCGGAGCGAACGCCAGACTCCGTTCGTGAGCGTTGTCGAACATCGAGATGAGCTCCTCGGCGAGAAGCGAGCGCGCCTCCTCGGGAGATGAGATGTGAGTCGCGCGCGCTTTCTCTTTGAGGTCCTCGGTTATCCGACCGGCCACCTCGACACCGACGTCGGCTTGGATAAGAACGGCTTCGAGGTCGTCCCATGTTTCGTCATCGACCGGATGTCCGAAAACACTGGAGAGTTGATCGGCCAAGAAGCGGCGACTCTTGCCGATTCGGTCGCGAACCCCCGGACGGACGGGGGAAACCGGGCGTGCCTTCGGTCGTTCGACGGTGCGCGCTTCCGTCCGCGCTGGCGTGGTCTTCTTGGGAGCGCGCGTGCGCCGGGCCGAGATCAGAACCCCGGAAACGATCAGGATCACGCCCATCGCAGCGAGGACTATCAGCAGCGCCGTCATGAAGGACAGGCTAAAGCAAGCGGGTCGATGCCCAGGTCAGACCGAGGCGTTCTCCATGCGCTTCGCAACGACCTGCGACACGCCGTCCTTCCCGATCGAAACGCCGTAGAGGATGTCTGCCGCTTCCATCGTTCGCTTCTGGTGAGTCACGACCAATACCTGGGCTCGTGTCTCTAGCTCGGAAACGAGGCCGAGGAAACGCGACAGGTTGATGTCGTCGAGGGCAGCTTCGACCTCGTCGAGTAGATAGAACGGCGACGGTCTCGATCGGAAGATGGCGAATAGGAAGGCCAGCGCGACTAGGGATCGCTCGCCGCCCGACAACAGCGAGAGTTTGCGAACGTTCTTTCCTGCAGGTCGCGCTTCGACATCGATGCCCGACGACAACACGTCGTCTGGGTCGACGAGCTTCAGATGCCCTTCTCCCCCGGGAAACAGACGTGTGAAGGTTTTCTCGAACTCGGCGGCGACATCCGCGAACGCGGTCGAGAAAACATCGACGATCGTCTCGTCTACTTCCTTCACGACGGAAAGCAGATCGCGTTTCGAGCTTCTGAGATCGTTGATCTGGGTCTCCAGAAAGGTCTCTCGCTCGGCGAGCCTTTCGAACTCTTCCTTCGCGTGGGGATTCACTGCGCCGAGCCGCTTGATCTCGCGTTCCAGTTGCTCGATGCGCGTCCGTAGACCGTCATGGTCGACTTCGGCGGGATGATCTTGTGCGGCGAGATCGTCGAGAGTGAGCGCCCACTCCTCCATCGCTCTCTCGGCCAGGGCGTCCAGGCGCGCACGGACCTCGGCCCGACGTATCTCGGCCTGCGTCTTGCGTTTGGCTACCTCGTCGAGAGCTTCCTGCAATTCCCGCTCGCGCGCTCGCAGCGATGCGAGACGTCGCTCGGACTCACGTGAGCGCTCGGCGGCTTGCTGGGCCGTCGCGTGAGCTGCCAGCGCCCAGGTGGACGCGCGGGCTCCCGACTGCTCTGCAAGCTCGGCGATCGCGGTAGCTCGCTCGTGCATACGAGAAAGAGCACTGCGTAGGTCTTCGATACCTTCCAAGGCGCGCTCGGCGTCGGCGATGCCGGCCTCGGCCTCCTCTGTGCGTAGACGGGCAGCTAGAACGCGCTCGTGGGCCGTCCGCCACCGCACTTCGGCACTGCTCGCTTCGACACCTAGTTGAGTCGCGACCGTCCGAGCTGCAGAAAGCGCCGACTCGCGCTCGGTGCGAGCTCTCGTTGCATCTTCGGCCTGAGCGCGCATCGCGGGAA
>JAXDJM010000147.1:0-22207 GCA_034665605.1 Actinomycetota bacterium
GAGTGCGGTTGATGACTCAGGCTGCCGCTAAAGAGCTGGCCGGCTCGAACATCAGGGTCAACTGCATCGCGCCGGGTTGGGTCGCAACCGACCTCAACGCGTCGATGCGAGCGGATCCATCTTTGAAGGAGTTCGCGGAGTCGATGGTGCCCATGCACCGGTTCGGCGAGCCCGACGAGATCGTGGGGGCCGCCATCTACCTCGCCTCGGACGCGTCCTCATACGTGACGGGCACGACGATCGTGGTCGACGGAGGCCAAACCGCCTAGCCCGGGGTTAGTGGGTGCAGGAACCGGTGGTGACTGCTGAGGTTCGAGAGATTCCTTGCTGCACATCGGGCTGCACTTGCTCCGCGGTTAGCGCGTAGCCGGTGTCGCGCTCGGTTGTCGACGCGGCGAAGTCGACGCCGGCAACGCGGCCGTCTGGAAGGACGAACGGCCCCCCCGAGTCCCCCTGCCGGATCACCGTTCGCAAGTCGTAGATCTTGCGCGAGACCTGCGAACGGCCGTAGATATCGCGCCCGACCGCATTCGGAAAGTACTGCTGGATGGCGGCGGCCTTGGTGACGAGGGTCCCACCCGCATTACCCGGAAAGCCCAAAGTGGCGCCCGGCGTGCCTCGATCGAGCGTTCCGACTGCAAGCGACAGCGGCTTCCCTGCAAGGGACGGGGACGAGCTCACGTGAATCACTGCGATATCTATCTTTGGATCGAAGAGCACCACTTCTCCGGATCGATGACCCGCAGCATCTTGGATAGTGACCCCACCGTGCCCACCGGCTACGACGTGCGCATTGGTCACGATGTAATCGGGAGCTGCGACCCATCCGCTTCCGAGTAGCTCGCCTCCGCACGCGGGAACGACGACGCGCACGACTGATCGCTTTGAAGCTTGCACGGCTTTGTTCGCCGTGGATGCCGACGGCAGCTTGACGGGTGGACCGATGTCGGGCGGGAGACCGGCGAACACCTGCGGGAACCCGGAGGTGTCCAGGAACTGCTGGAGGTAGGCGAGCACGTCGGGAGGCTGAGGCAGCTCCTGGTTGAGATACGCGAGCAACGCCGACTGCTTCAAGGCTCGGGCGACCGACTGCGAGGGACCGTGCACGAGAAGCGAGCCGATCAGCCAGAAAGAGACGAGCGTCACGATGACACCGAATGCTCCCCCCAGCCCCGAGTCGACTGATTTCAAGCGCGCCGTCCTAGCTATCGAGCCGAATCGCTGACCCGCCATGTAGCCCAAGGCCTGCCCCACGCTGAGCGCGACGAACACGACCGCGAGAGATATCAGTGCGGCCGCGATCCCGGCTTGCTTGGAGAACAGAGAAGCGATGCGGGGGCCGAGCGCCACACCCGCGATCAGACCGAGAAAGCCTCCTCCGAGCTCGAATACTTGACCGAGAAATCCCCTTCTCCAACCTCGGTACGCGGCGAATCCGGCAGCAAGGAGAACGATCGCGTCGACGAGGTTCACGCCATCCAACCGAGACCGGTCTGGAGCGCTCTGAACGTCAAACCGAAGCACAAGAACGCGGCTACCCCGAAGATCGCGACCGCGACATGGTGCCTGCGACCGGCATATCTGTGTGCGTAGAAGAGAACGATGAACGGTCCGATGCCTCCGTAAACGAGGTGGAGCCAGCGCGGGCCGCCACCACTGGGAAGGCTTTTCCCGCTGATCAACAACGACAGCCCTACGACGATCTGGATACCGAGGATGACTTGCAGGAGCGCGAGGAAACGCCAGTAGAGATCACCGGGCTCGCGGTTTCGCAGGTAGACATACGCCGACCACAGCGTTAGGAGCGCCCATCCGGTCGGGATCGAGTAGGCGACATAACGATGAAGCGAGACGATGGTTTCCATAGCTCCCGTTCGGTTCTAAGGGGACAGAACCCTACCCGTCGGCAACAGGGCTCAGAAGGTCGCGAGCGCGCTCAGTTGCGGTAAGCAAACCTCGAGAACGGCCTCGACGATCCTTTCGACGTGTTCCTTGTAGGGCCGGGCAACCTCTTCCGAGGGCTTGTCGGCGAGCCAGTCCGAAGGGACCGCGTCGATCCGATGACACATCTGAGCGAAGTGGATCGCCCACACAAGTGGCACAACCGTCGTGGCCTGATAGCCACCTCCGCCCGTTGCGATCCATCGATCGTGACAGTAGCTGCGCGCGACTTCGTCGATGATCGCCGCGATCTGCGGGTACGCCCGCATCGTCAGGGCAAGATTTGCGAGCGGGTCCCCCCAGTGGGTGTCCGCACCGAGCTGCGTGACGATCGCGTCGGGACGGAACGCTTCGGCGAGTGCGGGAAGCGCGGTCGAGAGCACGTAGAGGTAGTCGTCGTCCCCCGTATATGGCAGCAGAGGGAAGTTCGCGGCCGTACCGCGCGCGTCACCCGTGCCGATCTCGTCTTCGAATCCCGTACCCGGATACAAGTAGTGACCCGATTCGTGGATGGAGACCGTTAGGACGCGGGGCTCGTCGAAGAAGATCCATTGCACGCCGTCGCCGTGGTGAACGTCGATATCCAGATACATCACGCGCCAGTCCGGTCGAAGATCGATGATCTTGGCTACCGCCGCGGCCGGGTCATTGTAGATACAGAACCCGGATGCCTCGCGCCGCCGAGCGTGGTGGAGCCCTCCTGCCGGATTGAAGGCGCGGTCGAAACGGCCCTCGACGACAGCTTCGACTGCTGCGATCGAAGCACCGCACACCGCAGCCGAGGCGCGATGCATGTTCGGGAAGATCGGGTCGTCGGGCGTGCCGAGACCGAACTCGAAGCCGACCACAGACCCAAGCGCGCCGGAATCGATCTCCTTCACGGTACGGACGAAGTCGGGGTCGTGAACCGCGCGGATCTCGTCGTCCGTCGCGGAGCGTGCAGGGATCGATTCGCTGTATGGCGCGCCGAGTCCGATCTCGTGGATCCGCTCGTACGTTAGAAGAACGCGTTCGGGGCGCAGAGGGTGAGAGGACCCGAAGTCGTAAGCCTTGGCGATGTCGTCGACGACTACCAGCGCGACCGGCTTTGTCACGACTCCTTCATCTGGGCTCGCTGGAGCTTGCCCGAGAAATCGATACCTACCGTCTTCCATTCAGTGAACTCGTCGAGCGACGGCGGACCTGCTTCGCGGTGGCCGTTACCCGTGTGCTTCATGCCGCCGAAGGGAACCTGGATCTCGGCACCGATCGTTGGAGCATTCACGTACACGACGCCGAACTCGAGTTGTTGGACAGCCTTGAAGGTGTTGGTGATGTCGTGCGTGTAGATCGCGCACGAAAGCCCGTACTCCGTTCCATTAGCGACCGCGATGGCTTCCTCGACGGATTCGATCGGCAAGATCCCGGTGACGGGCCCGAAGATCTCTTCCTTTGCGATCCGCATCTCGGGAGTCATGTTGTCGAAGACGGTGGGTGCGATGAAGTAACCATTCGCGTAATCGCCGCCGGTCAATTCCTCGCCGCCTGTGAGGAGCTTGGCGCCTTCTTGCTGACCGATCGAGATGTATTCGAGAACGCGGTCCTTCTGCTGCTCGTTGATCACCGGCGCAAGCTCGACGTCCTCTTCGAGGCCGTTGCCTACTTTCATCGAGCCGACGCGGTCGAGCAAGCGATCGGTGAATTCCGCGCGAACGTCATCATGAACGATCAGCCGGGAAGTGGCGGTGCAACGTTGACCCGACGTTGCGAATGCTCCCCACGCCGACGCCTCTACCGCAAGCTCGAGGTTCGCGTCCGGCATCACGATGAGAGCGTTCTTGGACCCGAGCTCGAGCGAACAACGCTTCATCATTCGGCCGCACTTCTCGTTGATGGAGCGGCCGACATCGAGCGAGCCCGTGAACGAGATGGCGCGGACGTCGGGGTGGTCCACGAGCGGCGCGCCGGTCTCCTCGCCGAAGCCGTTCACGAGGTTCAGAACGCCGGGAGGCAGCCCGACCTCACGGAACATGTCCACCAGCAAAGCCGCGCACAGTGGCGTGTCCTCGGCCGGCTTGAATATCGACGTGCAGCCGGCCACGAGGGCCGGGGCGATCTTCCACAGAGGGATCGCGATCGGAAAGTTCCACGGAGTGATCAGGCCCACGACCCCGACTGGATGGCGGAGCGTCATGTAGATCTTGTTGGGCAACTCCGCGGGGATCGTTTGACCCATCAAGCGACGTCCCTCGCCCGCCATGTAGTGGGCGAAGTCGATCCCCTCTTGAACGTCGGCGCGTGACTCTTTGAGCGTCTTGCCCATCTCCTGGGTCATGACGCGCGAGAGGTCCTCTTTGCGCTCTTCGAGAAGGAGCGCGACCCGCAGCAAGTAGTCGGCGCGTTCGGGGGCCGGGGTCTGCATCCATCCGGGGTAGGCATCGACGGCGGCTTGAACCGCGCGATCGACGTCGGCGGGCCCACCTCTGGCGAAGTTCCCCAGCACCTGCGTGCGGTCGGCCGGATTCAGAGATTCAAACGTGTCTTTCGACGCGGCATCGACCCATTCGCCGTTGATGAAGTTTCCGAAATCACGTCCCATGATCCCCCCGAGTCGGTACTAGAAGAAGACCCGAGCATCCTAGTTGGGCGTGCGGGGGCGCTCTTTCAGGCTTCGGGTTGGCCCTGCGCCAGTTCCTGAGACCGTTCCATGGCGGCCTGGATCGCGTTGAGGAACGCGGCTCGCACCCCGGATTGCTCGAGCACTCGGATCGCCCGGATCGTCGTCCCCCCGGGCGACGTAACCATCTCGCGCAGCTCCACCGGATGCATGTGCTCGTCGCGCAGCAGTTTCGCCGAGCCGAGCATCGTTTGGACGACGAGCTCCGTGGAGATCTCACGCGACAGTCCCAGCAGGATCCCTGCTTCGATCATCGCTTCTGCCAGAAGAGCAAAGTAAGCGGGACCAGACCCCGATATGGCGGTGACGGCGTCCAATGACGCCTCGGGGACGGTGACAACGCGACCGACGTGCGCGAGGACCTCTGTAGCGAGCGCGAGGTGCTCGGCCCCCGCGTGCTTGCCCGCAGCGATACCTGCCATCCCTTCGTGAACGATGGAAGGCGTGTTCGGCATCGCCCGAACGACGGGTACGCCGTCGCCCAATCGCGTTTCGACGAACGACGTCGGTATCGCAGCGACCACTGACAGGATCGTCTGGTCCGAGCCGATGGTGGCAGAGATGTCGGCGAGCAGAGCTTCGATGTCTTGTGGTTTCACGGCCAGCACGACGATCTGTGCGCCCGTGACGGCCTCGGCATTGTTGGTCGTCGTCTTCACGCCATAACGCGTAGCGAGCTCGTCTAGCCGTTCGGGACGGCGGCCGGTTACTACGATGTCGTCCGCTTTGCGCCACCCGGACGCGACGAGACCGGCGACCAAAGCTTCGCCCATCTTCCCGCCTCCGAGAACTGCAAGCTGCGCCATAGCCCCCCTATCATGTCAGGTCTCTATCGGGCTCAACGGGGAGTCATCCATTGATCGGCCGGACGCTCTTGTGGATGTCGGAGAAACAGAGCGTTCAGCGATTCATTTCCAACAGCAAGCTAACGCGCGGCGTGGTCGATCGTTTCGTAGCCGGGTATGGGCTCGAGGACGCGATCGAAGCGATCAAGGATCTCAATTCTCGCAACATCGGCGGGATCCTCGATCTACTGGGAGAGGGCGTGACCGACGCCGGTGGGGCGGCCGCCGCCGCCGACGAATACCTGACGTCGATCAAGCGGATCCAGGAAACGGGGATCGACACCACCGTGTCGGTCAAGCTCACCCAACTTGGACTTGCCTTCGACAAAGGTGCAGCGATCGATCGTCTTCGGGTCCTGTCGGCCGAGGCACAGGCCGCCGGAACCAGGGTCGAGATCGACATGGAGCAATCGGAGTACGTCTTCGACACGATCGACGTCTACCGTCTCTTGCAAGCAGATTTCCCGGATCTGAGACTGGCGATCCAGGCATACATGCGGCGCACTCCCGTGGACCTCGAAACCATGGCCGCGCTTAAGCCGAAGGTGAGGCTCGTGAAGGGTGCCTACGCGGAGCCCGAGGATCTAGCGTTCCAGAAGAAGAACGAGATCGACGCCCAGTACCGATTCTTGATCGACTGGCTATTCGAGCGCGGAGACGACCCGGCCATCGCCACGCACGATCACAGATTGATCGATTACGCGCGGCGCGTTGCCGACCGGCGGGGACTGAGCGATCGCTGGGAGGTTCAGATGCTGTACGGCATCCGCCGAGACCTGCAAGACGAACTTGCTGCCGCCGGTTGCCGGGTCCGCGTGTACGTGCCCTTCGGCTCGGCTTGGTACCCATACCTGATGCGGCGTATGGCAGAACGCCCTGCGAACCTCGGCTTCTTCCTCCGCTCCGTTGCCGGCAAGTAAGAGGCCTGAGCGGCGACGGCGCTAGCGAAGCGCGCCATGCCACTCATGTAAAAAATAAGGCCCCAAAAACCTCCGATCCGCAGCCGCCTCGTGCACTTCCCCACACACGAGATTGCCGCGAACCATTGGCCTTTGGGGCCTTGGCGTCTTGCCGGCAGCTACCTTGCGGCGCTTACCGTCGAAGACGTGCCAGAAGATAGCGACGCGACGGCGCGAGCGTCAAGTTCGCAGAGGTGTCGATACATCAACGAACATGCAGGTCATCGCTACCGGATTTTTTCTTCGCGAATTCGAACTTTCGGTTCGAGATACAGAAGATCGTCGCAATAAGCGCGACTAGTAACAGATGCAAGCCTCCGACACGCCAACTTCGACGAGACATTCGTACAGATCCGCGAACTGATCTGCTGCGGCGTCCCACGAGAATCCGGCTGCCGCATCGACCGCAGCCGATGAGAACTCAGTTCGAAGGGCACCATCCGATAACAGAGTCTTGAGTCGAGTCGCGAACTCAGTCGCATCGCGCTCTTCCACCAGGAATCCCGAGCGATCATCGACAACGACCTCGCGTAATCCACCGACTGAGGTTGCGACGACCGGCGTGCCGCAAGCATGCGCTTCGAGAGCCGTCAGTCCGAACGATTCGGTGTGCGAACAGATGACCAGCGCGTCCGCCGCCCGGTAGAAGATCGGAAGATCATCGTGGCGGCGCGTTCCCACGAACCGCACGTTGTCGGCGATCCCCAACTCGGATGCAAGGGTGCGCAGACGAGCCAGCTCGAGATCTCCATCACGGCCGCTTGGCCCCCCTACGACGATCAGGACGACCTCTCGGTCGAGCACGGGAACAAGCTGCTCGACGGCCCGGAGCGCCAGCTCCATCCCCTTGAGCGGCTGGATCCGCCCGACCACCAGCAGCACGGCCTCATCGCCCAGGCCGAGCTCATGCCGAGCTTCGCTTGCATCTCCGGGACAGAAGACACGGTGGTCGACGCCGGGCTGGATGGTTTGGATCCGGTCGTGTGAGGCTCCGTAAAGGCACGAGAGATGGCGCCACTCCTCCTCGGAGGAGGCGATCAGTGCATCGGCGGAGTCGATGACCGAGCTTTCGGCGCGGATCCGTAGGGCCGGCTCGGGCCGGTCACCCGGAGCGAGATAGCCGTTCTTCACGCGCGCGAGCGTGTGATTGCTGTGGATCAACGGAACTTCCCACCCTTCGGCCAGAGTCATCCCTGCAACACCCGACTGCCAGTAATGCGAGTGGACGAAGTCGTACGCGATCTGCTCCGATGCTCCGAACGATCGGACACCTTCGATGAATCGATCGAGGTATTGGATCCGTTGCTCTTTCTCGATGTCCGAGCGCGGCCCCGCCTCGATCGAGACGACGCGGATCCCGGGGGCAAGGTGGGTGACCTGTGGGACGTCGTCTGCGGCGCGCGTGAAGATGTCGGTGCGGATGTCGCGTTTCAGCAGTGCGTCGGCGAGCGAGCGGATGTAAACGGTCATGCCTCCGGCATCTCCGGACCCCGGCTCGGTCAGAGGCGAGGAGTGATAGGCGATCAGAGCACCACGAAGCCCCCGCGTCATACGGCCACCCTCAGCTCGTTCAAGACCCTGACGTTGTTCAAGGGGACGGCCTGCCCGCCGAGTTGGTACTTGTAACGCTCGGGGCCTCTCAAGAAGTCGAATCGCTCTAGGCCGCGCTCGATCGCCTGCTTCACCAGCTCCGACACGAGTACCAAACCCGGAGACAGTCGCGCCGCGTCCTCATCGTATGCAGAGTTGTACAGATAGAAGGTCTTATCGAGCTCGAACGAGAAGGTCGACGCGACGGCCTTTCCCGCGACCTCGAGGAAGTCCAGTCGTAACCAACCGAGCGGCATGAAGGCAGAGGCAACCCGCTCGAAGAAAGTAGCGATGTCGCCGAACAAGAAGTGGCCTTTCCGTCCCTGGGCACCGCGGTGCATCGCGACGAAGGTCTTGAGATCGGCATCCAGAGTCTCAGCGGTCGCGGTGCGGAACCGAGCGTCGGGATGGTCGCGCCCGAGACGTCGCCTCTTTCTACGAAGCTCGTGCCGCTCTTTCGCATCGATGCTCTGCAGATAGCCGTCCCAATCCCCGGGAAGCTCGAGGATGGCCGAGGTCTCTTCCTGCTCGAGCGCGAAGTGGAATCCCCGATCGTCGGCACGTTCGACCAGGAACTCGGCAAAGCCGAAGGGGACGGGCATGTTGTGGGCGTCGAGCTCCGTCCATTCGACCGGAGCGTCCTCGAGCCAGCGGACGAGCCCATCTGCGACGTCCGCACGGTCTTCTTCCGAGCAGATCGGGCCGAGGTAATCCGTGAGCTCTATCCCCCCGACGAACCGGAAGAAGGCTCGATCGCCCTCGGCCTTCCTATAAAGCGGAACCAGCCCGGCGATGTCGTCTCCTCGCATCATCTTGAGCAGAAAAAGCTCCTTGCCGGCACCGAATTCGTCCCACCACAGGCGCGACCACTCGGGCGTGGAAAAGATGTGTCTATTGGGATCACGCTCGAGCAGCGTCCGCCACTCCGGGAGATCGAAGCAGCGTTCGTCGCACTCGAGCCGGACGTCTAGAGCCATCGTGCCGGTCACAGTAGCTTGAACAGCATTCGGCTCGAACCGATTCCATCGGCGATCCATCGGAGTCCAGACGCGCCGCGAGCCCGCCTGAGCGGGCCCGCGTCTGCTACTCGATGATCGCCCCTTAGGACGCGCTGGCGACTTTGCTTGCTGCGGCTTTGGTCGCCTTCGCTCCGGCGTCGGCCGCTTTCTTGACGCTAGTGGCCGCGCCCTTGACCTGACTGCGCGCCTTCTTGGTCTGGGCCGCTGCGGTACGCGAGCCCTTGGCGTTGGCCTGAACGGCCTTGCCCACGCTCGTCCATGCTCCCTTGACGCGCGTGCGAGCCGTCTTCGACTGAGCGACGGCCTGCCTTGTCGGGCCGGCGTTCTTGACCCGCTTCGACAGGGACTTACCGCGCTTCACGAAGTCGTTGTAGACCTTGGTCGTCGAGCTGATGTCGGTGATCTTGCTCGCGTTGCGAGCCTTCTCGACCGCGAACTCGCCTGCTCCGACGACTGCATAAAGGATCTCTGGTGTTTTCGGCATCTGTTTCACCTCCTTCTTCTTTCTTGAGACTTAAGTGGATGGACAGAAATGGCGGAAGGCGGAGGCTCGCTGGGGCCCGTCTTAAAAGAGCGGACCCCAACGCCGGGTGGGGGGTGAAGAGGGTCGCTCCGACTCCCGCCAAAACTTCACATCTGTGTCACCTTCGACGTAGGGGCGACCGAGCGCGCCGGCTCGGGCTTGATAACGGATGCGGCTTTTTCTTGGGGTGGAATATTGGCTTCCACGTAAGAGCGGTAGTGATCGATCAGAACCTGCTTCTGCAGATCGGACAGGAGCGGGTCCTTCAAGATCTCCGACACCAGGTCGGGCCTGCGGTCCTCGTCCAGGATCCCGGCTCGCACGTAGAGCGTCTCCGAGGAGATCTCTAACGCCTTCGCGATCTGTTGAAGGATCTCGGCCGAGGGCTTCCTGAGCCCCCGCTCGATCTGGGACAGATAAGGGTTCGAGATCCCCGCGCGATCGGAAAGCTTGCGCAATGACAGGCGGGCCGCTCGTCGCTGGTCGCGGATGAACGAACCGAGCTCACCGAGCTTCATCCGACCGTTCGCCATGTCTCCTCCACGCCTCTTTTCGGGCCGTTCTTGGACCCCGTTCGCTAGCTTTTATATCATGTTTGCATAACAGTTGCAAGCACTCTGGCCCCCGCCTGCCATAGGCCGGGCAGGGAAGGCGCGCGCCGGCGGCGAACCATCCCCCGTGGCTCCCCGACTGTTTCGCACCGCTCAGATCGTTCTCGCGCTGGTCGTAGTCGCGAGCATGGTCTCGTTTGCCGCGGTGGCCGTGCACTTCGGCTCCGAGCCGCGTCGTCGGTCGGTGCCCCCCGCAGCCGCGCGTGATCACTCGGTGAGCTCGGTCGCCCTTTCCCCCTCACACGGACGCCGCGCGCCCACCCGCGCTCCCGACGGGCACCGCTCGGGGCACAAGCATCGATCGCGGAGGTCGCATCGTCGCCACAGGCCACAACAGAGCTCTCAGCTCGTAGCGGCCGCCACCAGCCCTGCCGGCGATGGGGTGGCGACCCGATCGACTGCCCACCGCCACGCCGGAGCTTCGTCGGGCGGCCGGCCGGCCCCCTCTAAGAAGCCCAAGCCGTCTCCCGATCCGACCCCGAGCCCGCAGGCCAGCCCGGCAAGCGCACCCAGTCCGAGCCCCAGCCCCTCACCGGAAAGCCCGTGCAAGCACGACGATCATGGACACGGACATGGGCATCCCAAGCCATGTGACGAGAGCTCCTAAGAGCAGGCCTACCGGATAAAGAACTACGCGAGAGCGGCGGAGGGATCTGCCTCGCCCGACGTGTAACGGCGGACGATCTCGGCCTGGATGCGGTCCATCACGTCTTGAACGGCCTTTCGCCTGGAAGACACGCTTTTCTCGTGATCCGAGACCGAGGTGATGATGCTCTTTATCTCTGCCACTTGAAGCGACGGGAGCCGCGACAGTGTTTGCTCACCGGCGATCTCGTCCACTCTGCGCCGGGGGATGTCCGCGTTCCGGGGAACGCTCAGGTCGGGCGCGCGTTCGGGAAGCGATGCCTCGCCCCCGCCGACGTCGGAAGCCAGGATCTGAGGTAAGCGGTCGAGCAATGAATCGTCTTTGCCCGACGATCGGCGCTCGATCTCTGCAGCCAGGATGTCTACTCGGGCCTGGCACAGCCTGCGCTCGAACGACAGCTCGCGCTCGACCTCTTTGCACTCCTCGCGCATCGTCCGAAGCTCTTCCAGGGGTCTCGTTTCGAGGCCTTGGAGATAATCGGGATCGGATAGGCGATCGCTCGAGCGACGCTTGTGCTCTTCCATGTGGTTCAGCGTACCGCGGGGGCCGTGCGTCGCCCTCAGGTTTCGCGACGGTGGATGCCTAACATCTGCCGCGCGTCGGCCGGTGATGCCACGCCCCGACCCGAGTTGGAGGCCATGCGCGCGACCCGTTCGATCAACTGTGCATTCGACGTGGCGCGGGTCCCGGCTTCGTAATAGCTCACATCCTCGAGCCCGGTCCTGACGTGCCCGCCAAGCTCGAGCGTTTCGCGCGTGACGTCCAGATGGGACCTGCCGATGCCCGTCGCACTCCACGTCGCCCCGGTCGGTAATTTGGATGTGAGAAACCCAAGCGCATCGGGCCATGCGGGCATCCCGCCCGGAACGCCCAACACGAAGTCGTAGTGACGATGATGGGACGTTGCGAACTTTTCGTAGAGGCGATCCGCGTTCGCGATCATCCCGGCATCGAAGATCTCGTACTCGGGCACGATGCCAAGATCGAGCATCTGCCGGTAGAGAGCCGAGACGAACGGCGTTCGGTTAACGAACACCTCGTCTGCAAAGTTGACCGAACCGGTCGTGAGTGTGGCCATCTCGGGTCGTAGTCCCAGGGGGGCCAAACGATCGGCTTCGTCGTCCGAGACCGCTCCGCCCGTCGTGAACTGAACGATGAGGTCGGTGACTTCCTCGATCGCGGCTGTTGCCGCCGCGAAGGCTTCAACCGACATGGTCGGAGAGCCCATCGCGTCGCGGACGTGCAGGTGATAGATCGAGGCTCCTGCATCACGGCACGCGGCCGCATCGAGCGCGAGCTCTTCAGGGGTTATAGGAAGGCCGGGTTGATCCTGTTTCGTCAACTCGGCCCCCACTGCCGCGACCGTGATGATCACTTCGTCCATGGCTGGGAGCCTAGATGCCGTCGATCGACCCCACGCCGCGTAGGCTTGGGTCATGCGTGGTGTCGAGGACTACCTGGAAGAGATCAAGCGCCTCGAAGAAGACGGCGATCGCATCACCGCGACCGTTCTTGCCCGGATCCTCGACGTGTCGTTGCCGTCGTGCTCCGAGATGCTCAAGCGACTGGCCGGTGAGGGCTACCTGATACGTCAAAAGGGCGGCGACATCCTTCTGACTCCCGACGGACGGCGGCTCGCACACACGATGTTGCGCAGGCATCGACTGATCGAATGCCTGCTCGTTCAAAAGCTCGACATGGAGTGGTACGAGGTCCACGGCGAGGCTCACAAGATCGAGCATGCGATCTCAGCGCGCGTGGAAGAAGCACTCGCTAAGTCGCTCGATTACCCCGATTACTGCCCGCACGGCCACCCCATATGCCCCGTCGATCTCCGGGTGCTGCGCAGGCTCACGGAGCTCGATCCCGGTGAGAGTGGGGTTGTAGCGCAGATCTCGGAGCTTCAAGAAGACGTGCTGCCTTACATGGATCAGATAGGGATCCGGCCGGGCGCGCGCCTGTCGATCAAAGACATCGCGCCATTGGAAGGTCCGATCACCCTGGAAACTCCCGAAGGAGTGAATTCCTTAGGCCGCGAGCTCGCAACCCTCGTGCGCGTGTCGCCGCCGGACGAAGATCTGGGCTAGCGAGACAAGCCGTAAGTGCGTCCGATGATCTCTTTCATGATCTCAGAGGTTCCGCCGCCGATGGGGCCGAGACGAGAGTCACGCCACGCTCTCTGAGCAGCGAACTCCATCATGTAGCCGTAGCCGCCGTGGATCTGCACGCACTCATCCGCTACGTGGAACGCGAGCTCGGTTGCGTACAGCTTTGCCATCGCGACCTCTTTGATCGGGTTCTCGCCGTCTACATAGCGTCGTAAGGCTGAATAGGTAAGAGCTCGGGCCGCCTCGATCCGAGTTGCCATGTCGGCGAAGCGATGACGCCACACCTGGAACTTGCCCACCGGTCGCCCGAACGCGGATCGGTCGAGTGCGTACGCGCGCGCAAGTTGGTATGTGCGAGCGGCCCCCGCGGTTGCTCCGAGCGCCATGGCGAGACGTTCCCACGCGAAGTTGCGCATGATGGCGTAAAAGCCGCCGCCTTCGTCGCCAAGCCTGACTTCGTCGGGAACGCGCACCTCGTTGAAGGAGAGCTCTGCCGTCTGCCCCGTACGCCAGCCGAGCATAGGGATGCGGCGAGCTTCGAAGCCGGGCGTCCCTGCATCCACAACGAAAAGCGTCAGTCCGGCATGTCCGGCGTCTTTGTCCGTCTTCGCCGCCACGACGATGAAATCGGCCCACGCACCGTTCGAGATGAACAACTTCGATCCATTGATGACCCAGTGATCACCGTCACGCTTAGCCGAGCACTTCAACGAAGCGACGTCCGACCCGGCGTCCGGCTCGGTAACGGCCAGGCCCCCGACAAGACGCCCTTCGATCGCCGGGCGCAACCATCTCTCGTGCTGGGCCGGGGTACCGAAGTTGTACAGGTACAGGCACGCGAGATCCTTGTGGGCGCCCAAAGACGCGGACACGCCACCCGAATGACAGCCCACCAGCTCTTCGGTAATCACCGCGTCGGCGAGAAAGTCTGGTCCCGAACCGCCGACGTCCTCCGGAAACTTCATCCCGAACAGTCCCAGCTCGCCGAGACGACGGAACACCTTTTTGGGGAACTCCTCGGCCCGTTCCCACTCTTCGGCGTGGGGCGCGAGCTCTTTCTCGACCACGGTGCGAACCTGTGCGCGCAGTTCGTCGTGCTCGTCGGAGAACAGGCCGGCTGCCGAGCTCACAGTCCCTCCATCCGACCGATCACTTCGCGCATCACTTCGTCGGTTCCGCCGCCGATCCGGATCAACCGTGCGTCGCGCCACGCGCGTTGGATCGGGAATTCCATCGCGTAGCCGTATCCACCGAAGATCTGCATGCAGCGGTCGGCGGTCTTCCACGCAACTTCTCCGGTCAAGAGCTTCGCCATCGAGATCTCGCGGACCGGGTACTCCCCGGCGTTCACCTTCCACGCAGCTTCATAAACGAGTTGCTGCGCGGCCTCGATCTCGGTCGCCATATCCGCCAGCATGTGACGGATCGCTTGGTGCTTCGCTATCGGCTTTCCGAACGTGTGACGCTCAAGCGCGTAGCCTCGGGCGGCCTCGAACATCCGACGGGCCCCCGCGATCGCGCCGGCGGCACCGATCAAACGCTCTCCCTGTAGTTCCCAGGAGATGTTGTAGAACCCCTCGCCTTCTTTACCCAGCAGCGCCTCCTGAGGCAGGAACATGTCGGTGAAGGAGATCTCTGCCGTATCCGAGCTGTGCATCCCAACCTTGTCGAGAGTCCGCTCGACCTTGTAACCCGGCGTATCTGTGTCGACCACGAACAACGAGATGCCCTGGTGACCTGCGTCGCCATCGGTCTTGGCCACGAGGGTCATGGCGTGAGCTCGGCGTCCGTTCGTGATGAAGATCTTTCGCCCGTTCACGATCCAGCCGCCGTCGGTTTTTCTCGCCGTCGTTCGGATCGACGCAACATCCGAACCCGCGTCGGGTTCCGAGATGCCGAGGCAGAAGATCTTCTCGCCGCGCAGAGCGGGCTCCAGATACTTCTTCTTCTGCTCGTCGGTGCCGAACTTGTAGATCGGGGGCACGGCCATGTCGGTCTGCACCGCGACGGCCATCGTCACGCCGCCGGTGCCACATCCCGTCATCTCCTCTGCGAGAACGATGTTGCAGAGGTAGTCCCCGCCCCCGCCGCCGTGCTCTTCTGGATAGGACAAACCCAAGAATCCCAACTCGCCGAGTCTCTTGAAGACGGAGTCCGGGAAGTCGCATTGCGCCTCCCACTGTTCGGCATGAGGAGCGAGCTCCGCCTGGACGAATGCGCTCACGGAAGCACGCAGCTCTTCGTGCTCCGGTGCGAAAGGCCAGCTCACTCGTCGAGCAACGATCGGGCGATGATCATCTTCTGGATCTCGGATGTCCCTCCACCGATCGAGATCAGCTTCGCGTCGCGGATCGAGCGCTCGACCGGGAACTCCTTTATGTATCCGTAGCCACCGAAGATCTGCGTGGCTTCGAGAGCGTTGCGCATGGCGGCTTCGGCAACGAAATATTTAGCGACGCTGGCTTCGACCTGATGCGGAAGGCCCTCCTGCTTCATCCACGCGGCTTTATAGAGGACGAGCCGTGCCGCGTCGTAGTAAGCCTTCATCTCGGCGATCTTGTGCTGGATGGCTTGGTGCTTGGCTATCGGTTTGCCGAAGGCAGTTCGCTCGCGTGCGTAGGCGATCGACTGATCGAGCGACGCTTTCATCCCGCCAATCGAAGATGCGATCATCACGGTGCGTTCCCAATCGAAACACTCGAACGCCACTTGCCACAGCGCGGCCCCCTCGTCGCCGAGCAGCGCATCGGCGTCGACTCGACAATCGTCGAAGTGGATCAGGGACAACGGCGACGAGCGCGTGCCCATCTTGTCGAGATCGCGCCCGACGGAGAACCCCGGATTGTCCGTCTCGACGATGAACGCGCTGACTCCGTGTCCGGCTCCCGCCTCGGGATCGGTCACTGCGATCACGATGACCGTGTTCGCGATCGAACCGTTCGTGATGAAGATCTTGGAGCCGTTGATCACCCACGTGTCACCGTCGCGCCGGGCCGACGACTTGATGGCCGCCGCGTCGGAGCCCGCTTCGGGCTCGGTGATGGCCATCGCACCGATCCACTCGCCGGTCGACAACTTGGGCAGATAACGACGCTTCTGGTCGTCGGTCCCGTGCAGCCAGATCGGAACGGTCCCGATCGTTATGTGAGCGCCGACCGAGAGCCCGAGACCTGCGTCGTGTCCTCCCTCGGCCAACGCCTCCAGGGCCAGGCAGGTCGTGACGATGTCGGCACCGGAGCCTCCGAGCTCCTCTGGGATCGGGAGGCCGAGACGGCCGAAGCTGCCCAGCTGATCCCACACCGCGCGATCGAAGCGCGATTCCACATCGCGATCGTGAGCTCCGGGCTCGACCACGCGGGCCGCGAAGTCCTTAACCGACTTGTAGAAGGCGAGTTGCTCCTCTGAATGGCGGAACTCCACCTGCGAACCCTAGCGCCGCAGGTGCACAGACACGCTGTCGATGCCTTGGTATCTAGTCGTCGAGCTCGGGGGCCAGTTGCATCCCGAGCATCGCGGCCCCCGCCGCGCTCGCACCCATCAGCAGGGCGCGCACCGGTGGCAGCTTGCGGAACGACAGCGCCGAAGACACAGCGTCGAGAAGATCGCTGAATGCGGCGGCTTCGATCCATCCGCGCACGGGCTTGTCGTTACCGATCGCAAGTAGGGCGCCCAAGCCGAGAGCGATATCTCGCGCGCCCATCCCCCTAGACGCCACAACTGCTGCTGGAGACTCGGCTCCTTGGGCCGACCACACCTTCGCGGTCTTGACGGGCATGAAGAAGAGCACGGTCCCAAAGGCCACACGTAGGCCCGACATCAGCGTGGCTATGTCGCGCGCGTCTAGATCAGAGTCATCGAACTTCATCGGTCAAAGCCCTCCTTATCAGCTCGCGGTCGTGCTCCCAGGCGAAATCGAGATCGTCCAACTCGTCGAGCGTCACCCATCGGATCGCGGCCACGACGTCGGCAGGTTGGGGTTCCCCAGAGACCCAGCGCGCCTTGAAGCCCATCGCGAGCACGAAGTCCCCCTCTTCTCCGTATGTGTGTGCCACTGCCGATAGGCAGTCGCCGATGTCGGCATCGACCTCGATACCCAATTCCTCGCGCACCTCACGCTTGAGCCCATCGATCGGTTGCTCGCCGGGAGCAAGGAATCCGCCGGGCACGTCCATGCGACCCTTCTCCGGCTCCCGAGCGCGGGTGGCTACCAACGCCTTGCCGTCCTTGACGATCGCGGCCCCCGCGGTCGGCGCCGACGACTGATACCAGGTGCGCTTGCAGCGGGGGCATAGCTTTCCGCCCTCGTGATCGCGGTCCTGCAGTCGCTCGGCATCGGCCGGACAGAAGACGAAAGGCCTCACCGTTCGCGAGAGGGAGCCGCGCGCCGACCGCGCTCCGCTTCTTCGTAGCGCGCAAGCACGAAGAGCAAATCGGACACGCGGTTCAGGTAGCGGAGGATCTCCGGGTCCGGGACGAGGTCATCGCGATCGAGCGCTACCCCTTGGCGTTCGGCGCGACGGATGGTGGACCGGGCCAGGTCCAATCCGGCCGATCCCATCGTCTCGCCCGGAAGGATGAACTCGTCCGGCAAGGGATGCTCGGCAACCAGAGCGTCGATCTCTCGCTCGGCGGCTTCAGTCATGTCAGGGGTGATCTTCGACACGCCGACTTCGAGCTTCGTTTGATTCTCTGGCGCGGTTGCAAGCTGAGCGCCGACAACGAACATCTCGCGCTGCAGCCGGACGACGATCTCTTCGACTCGGTCGACGAGCCCGCCGGCGCGAGCTACACCGAGTGCGGAGACGGTTTCGTCAAGGGTCCCGTACAGGTCGGTTCGCGCATCGTCTTTTCGTACGCGGCCCCCATAGAGCAGACCAGTCGTCCCGTCGTCACCTTTGCGCGTGTAGATACGAACCACAGCTCGACCCTAAGACAACGACGTGCGGGGGTCGTTAGTGATTGTGTGTGTGGGCGCCGTGCATCGGGCCCCCCATGAGTGGGAGATTGATGCGCTTGGGAGCCCGCGGCCGCGGAGGAAGCAGGTTCACGAGCTCTTTGGCAGCTTGCTCGAGGGCCTGGGCGACGTCAGAGTCGGGCTCCTGCAACACGATCGGGGCGCCGATATCGGCCAGTTCGGTTAGGCGCGGGTCCATCGGGATCTCGCCGAGTAGAGGTACGCCCAAACGCTCCGCGAGGCTCGCGCCGCCACCGGAACCGAACAGGCGGTACTCCTTGCCGTCATCGCCGCGGAAGTACGACATGTTCTCGACGACGCCAACGACGTTCAGTCCCGTCTTCTCGGCCATGAAGCCTGCACGCTGCGCGACCTTCTCGGCTGCAGCTTGCGGCGTGGTGACCACGACCATGCTTGCGCCCGGCAGGAACTGCGCGATCGAGATCGAGACGTCGCCGGTGCCGGGCGGGAGATCGACGAGCAGGTAATCGGGCTCGTCCCAGTGGACGTCGGATAGGAACTGCTGCAACGCCTTGTGCAGCATCGGGCCTCGCCACACGACGGGGTTCTCTTCGGAAGTGAATAGGCCGATCGACACAACTTTCACGCCGAAAACGTCGGGCGGCATGATCATGTCGCCGACCACCGTCGGCCGCTCGTGCACGCCGAGCATCCGAGGGATCGAGAATCCCCACACGTCGGCGTCCAGAAGCCCAACCGAATGCCCGAGCTTGCTGAGCGACACCGCCAGGTTCACGGTTGTTGTGGACTTCCCGACGCCACCCTTCCCGGAACCGATCGCGATCACCTGTGTGGACGAGTCCGATCGAGCGAACGGAGATGTTCCCTCGTCGCGCAGACCACCGACCAGGGCCTGACGCTCCTCGTCGGTCATCGATGTCAGTTCGACATCGACCCTCGCCACATCCGGGAACGCCTCTTTGATCTTCGCCGGGATGACGGTTTGGAAGTAATCCTTGAGCGGACAACCCGGGATAGTGAGGGCGATCAGGGTACGCACGGTCGAGCCTTCGATCGCGATGTTGCGCACCATGTTCAGCTCGTTCAGACCCCGGTGCAGCTCGGGATCCTGGATCTCGCCGAGGATCTCGGAGAGTTGTTCGGTGGTCGGCATGGCCATCAGGCGTCACTCCCACTCGTCGCTTTGAGGTAGCTATCAGGGTAAGCGACCGTGAACCGCCACCTATGCCAGCAGTCGCAGACCGTTGGGGACAGTTCGTATCTCGCCCGACTCCCATTCACCGATGAAGTCCCCATCGACCTGAACCGCGGTCGGCGAGCCCGCCGACCACGACGCCTCGTGGAAGTCCCGGTAGTAACGGGCCGTCTTCCATCCAACATGTCCGCGGCTGACGAAGATCGAGTACACGATCCTCGGGATGTCGATGCTCCGAAGCTTCGTCAGACAGAACACGTCTAGGCCCTGATCCAACGACGCGGTAGGACAGACGTCCACGGGCCAGTTCCTGAAATAGGTGAAGGGACGGCCGTTGCAGAACACGGCCAGAAGAACGCGCTCGGGCTCACCGTCTTCGATCTGTAGCGTGATGGCCGGGTCGGCGCCGCGGTATCGCGTCATCGCGATCCGAAGAGCGCTGTCGATGAAAGACCACTCTGGCCGTCGGGCTTTGAAGTCCGGGTTCTCCTCGATCCGGCGAACAACCTCCGCATCCAGTCCGAGACCAACCGAGAACAAGAAGTAACGCATGGGTTTGTGATCGGCTGCGACCAAGGATCCGACCGGGACCGCGCGCGTCGTCGAGGACTGGAGCTTGTGTGCGACCCACGAGGTTGCCTCGACGGGATCTCTAGGAACACCCAGCGATCGGGCGGCAACGTTCGTGCTGCCCCCGGGGATGAAGCCGAGAGCAACGTCGGTCCCAACTAGACCCTGCATCGATTCGTTGATCGTCCCGTCACCGCCGAACGCGATCACGGCATCGAAGTCACGGTCGACCGCGTCGCGCGCGAGGTCGGTCGCGTGATTCCGTGCCGCGGTGTCGGCGACCTCGAGCTTGAAATCCGCCGCGAGCGCCTTCGCGATCACTTCCTTGGTGCGATCCGACACCGTGCGTGCTCGCGAATTGACGATAAGCAGGACCTTCTCCACGGGCCGGATGGTACTAACGGCTATCCTTCACGGCGTGAACTTCGACTTCGAGCAACACATCGACGCCGAGCTGGATGCGGTGGTCGAGACTCTCCTCGATGAAGACTTCCAAGCCTCGCTGAGCCCCATCGGACGCTTGCGCGAACGTCGCCTTCTGGACCAAACGGACGACGGCAACGGCCGGGTCACCAGGAAGACCCGCTGCGTGCTCGACATGGACTTCGGCGGGATGGCGCAGAGATTCCTGGGCAACTCCGACCCCGCGTGGGTGGAGACGGCCGTCTGGGACCAGTCGAAGCTCACCTGGACGTGGTCGGTCGAGCCCGAGGTAGCCAAGGAGCTGCTGTCGGCCGACGGCACGATCGAGCTGCGCGCCGACGGCTCGCTCTGCGCTCGCCAGATCCGCGGCCGAGTCGAGTTGCGCGTCCCCATCTACGGGAGCCGGATAGAGCCACACATCGTCGAAGGTCTCAAAGAGGGTTACGACGAAGAGGTCGAGCGAATCGAGAAGTGGCTCGCAGGTCGGTGAAATCCTCTTTTCGCGTTCTAGCCGGACGCGAAGTTCCTGCTTAACGTCCTCGTAACAGCGGAGAAATACCCGAGAAACCACCCCTCGTTAGGGTGGGTCCGCCGTTGCAAGCCATCGGCTCTTTTTCGGTTGCGCAGTACATACACACCTAAACAGAGGAGGAGTTAATGCCAGAGCCGTCCGACGCGTTGAAGCTGGGACGCCAGAACAACGCTCAATTCTTCGATATCCGTTTCTCGGACCTTCCCGGGCTCATGCAGCACTTCACGCTGCCGATCGAGCAGCTCTCGGAAGAGTCCTTCGAGGAGGGCTTCGGGTTCGACGGCTCGTCGATCCGCGGGTTCCAAGAGATCCAAGAGTCCGACATGATCCTCGTTCCCGATCCGGACACGGCGGTCATGGATCCGTTCCGCCAGCATCCGACTCTCGTGATGAACGCCTTCGTCAAAGATCCGGTGACCGGCGAGTTCTATTCACGCGACCCGCGTTACGTCGCGCGCAAGGCCGAGGACTACTTGAAGGGAACCGGCGTCGCCGACACGGCGTACTTCGGCCCCGAGGCCGAGTTCTATATATTCGACTCGATCCGCTTCGACCAGAATCAGCACTCCGCGTATCACTACATCGACGCGGTCGAGGGTGTCTGGAACTCGGGGGCCGAAGAGGGTGGCAAGAACCTCGGTTACAAGCCGCGCTACAAAGAGGGGTATTTCCCCACTCCGCCGATGGACCATTACCAAGACATCCGCTCCGAGATGGTCCTGGTGCTGCGCGAGCTCGGCATCCCCGTCGAGGTCCACCACCACGAGGTAGGAACCGCCGGGCAAGCCGAGATCGACATGGGCTTCGCGCCGCTATTGCAGATGGCCGACCGTCTGATGCTCTACAAATATGTCGTAAAGAACGTCGGTCTTCGCCACGGCAAGACGATCACGTTCATGCCCAAGCCGATCTTCCAGGACAACGGCTCGGGCATGCACGTCCACCAATCCTTGTGGCGCGACGACGAGCCGCTGATGTGGGACGAGCTCGGTTACGCGCAGCTATCGGACACCGCGCGCTATTACATCGGTGGCCTGTTGAGCCACGCGCCGGCGCTACTCGCGCTGTGTGCGCCGACGACCAACTCCTACAAGCGACTGGTCCCGGGGTACGAGGCACCGGTCAACCTCGTGTACTCGCAGCGAAACCGCTCTGCGGCGGTGCGCATCCCGCTGTACTCGAAGTCGCCGAAGTCCAAGCGCATCGAGTTCCGTTGCCCCGACCCGTCGTGCAACCCGTACCTTGCATTCCCAGCGCTGCTCATGGCGGGGCTCGATGGGATCCGCAACAAGATCGAGCCACCCGAGCCCGTCGACAAGGATCTCTACGAGCTTCCGCCCGAAGAGCTTGCCGAAGTTCCGCAGGTTCCCGGATCGCTCGAGGCCGCGCTGGATGCGCTCGAGGTAGATCACGACTTCCTGTTGGAAGGTGGCGTGTTCACACCCGATGTGATCGAGCACTGGCTCGACTACAAGAGGACCCGCGAGGTCGACGAGCTGAGGCTCCGGCCGCATCCGTGGGAGTTCTACCTGTACTACGACATTTAAGCCGTAAGGAATCGCAGAAGGGCCCGGTCTTCACCGGGCCCTTTTCTTTTGCGAGAAAGCCGATCTACCGGATCGTCGCGGGGCGGACACGATTCAAGTACAAGGC
>JAXDJM010000148.1:0-4275 GCA_034665605.1 Actinomycetota bacterium
CCGTTCTCCGATCCGTTGATGGACGGTCCCGTCATCGCGGCGGCGGGGGAGCGCGCTATCGAGGAAGGAACCGGCCCCCTCGATGGGCTCGACCTGTCACGGGGCACCGACTGCCACCGGGTCGCGATGACCTACTACAACCCGATACATCGCACGGGAGAGCGGTCGTTCTGCGCCCTAGCGACATCTTGTGGCTTCGAAGGTCTCATCGTCCCCGACAGTTGAGTCTTGGCGTGCTCGTCCGCGACGGGGAGGATGGTTGTCCACGGTGCACGGTCGCCGCGGTCGACGAACCCGCATACGCGTATCTGCTCGGTCTCTACCTCGGCGACGGCTGTCTCTCTCCCGCGGCCCGCGATGTCTTCAAGCTCAGGATCGCCCTCGACTTCTCGTATCCAGGAATCATCGGAGAATGTTTTCGAGCGATAAATGCGGTTAAGCATCACGGTGCAGAAGCCAATGTAGTGGCATGTGTGGGCTGTGTGGAGGTGTACTCATTCTGGAAGCACTGGCCCTGCCTTTTTCCACAACACGGCCCCGGCCCGAAGCATCGACGGGAGATCGTTCTCGCGGACTGGCAAGAAGCGATAGCAGCACGTCATCCTGGGCAGCTGCTGCGTGGCCTTATCCATTCGGACGGCGGTCGCTTCGCGAACAAGGTCAAAGGAAAGGTGTATTGGCGGTATCAATTCAGCAATCACTCGCGTGACATCCAGGACATCTTCTGTCGAGCCTGCGACCGCATCGGCGTGAAATGGAAACGCTCGTACTGGAAAACGATCTCTGTGTCGCGACGATCTGACGTAGCCACTCTCGACTTTTTCGTGGGACCAAAGGCCTAGACCGATACACTTTGCGTAGTCCTGCCGGGCTGGAGAAATCTGGTAAACTCGATGGTCTCAAACACCATTGCCCGAAAGGGCTTGCGGGTTCGAATCCCGCGCCCGGCACGAGGCGCCCACGCCCGCTCGCTCTTATATTGCTGGTCATGAGCATCGCTAAGAGCCTCGCGGACCTCAATCAGAAGATCGCTCAGGCCCAGGCCGAGCTCCGGATCGTCGAGGAGCAGCTCCTCTTTCAGATGGATGTGGTCGAGGACACGAAGACCCGGGCCCTCGTTGCGGAGACTCCCTTGGC
The DNA here is from genome assembly GCA_034665605.1 of Actinomycetota bacterium. Classification (GTDB taxonomy): domain Bacteria; phylum Actinomycetota; class CADDZG01; order CADDZG01; family WHSQ01; genus JALZGD01. The sequence goes on from JAXDJM010000148.1 coordinate 1,138, forward strand.
CGATCGCGAATACCGGGTCGCGCGCGACGACTACGCGCGGCTCGAGACTCAGCGTGATGAAGGGCTGCGAGCGATCGCGGATCTGAAGGCCGAACAAGATCGATTGCTCGATCGGATGCTCACTTCGTGAGCGACACTCAGGTAGAGAAGATCTCCGTGCTCGTGGCCGAGGACGAGGCGATCATCCGTCTCGATCTGAAAGAGATGCTCGAAGAGGAGGGCATGGTCGTGGTCGCGGAGGCGGCCGACGGCGATGCGGCGATCAGATCGGCCAGAGAGCACAAGCCCGATCTCGTCATCATGGACATCAAGATGCCCGGCACGGATGGTCTGACGGCGGCCGAAACCATCTCATCCGAAGGGCTCGGCGCAGTACTGATCCTGACCGCGTTCTCGCAGCGCGACCTCATCCAGCGCGCGGCAGAAGCGGGAGCGATGGGATATCTGGTCAAGCCGTTTCAAAAGGCAGACCTGCTGCCGGCGATCGAGATCGCTCTATCTCGTTACGCCGAGCTCTCGGCCGTCAAGCAGGAATCCCAAGGTCTGGCGGAGCAGCTCGAGTCCAGGAAGGTGATCGACAGAGCGAAAGGAAAGCTCATCGATCGCCATTCGATGACCGAAGCGGAGGCCTTTCGCCACATCCAGAAACGAGCGATGGACGAGCGCAGATCGATGCGTGTGGTGGCCCAGGACGTACTCGACTCCGACGGGGCCCTGCCGCCCCCGCCGGCCCCCTCGGATAACTGACTTTCGCAAGCCTGAAACCGACCCGGGTCCTTCCTACACGCGTAGTAGCAGGGATTTCGAGAAGTCGTGCGCGCTTCGAGGCTGGTCGGTAGACTGTCGCTCGCTTCCCGCCCGGGAGGCGCGCGGGAGGTAAGTCTTCGAAGGACGAAGGCCCTGGAAATCGGAACAAGGGGGAAGTATGAGGCGTAGTAAATGGTTCGTTCTGGGCACGTCGCTTGTGGCGTTTGCCCTAGTCGCAGCAGCGTGCGGCGGGAACGACAACAACAGCAGCGCAGGTGGCAGCAGCAACTCCAACTGCACATGGACGATCGGCACCATGGGCGCCCTGTCCGGCGACTACGCGACGATCGGTGTACCGATCGAGCAGGGTGTCGAGGTCGCCGTCAAGCAGGCGAATGACGCCGGCGACGTTCCGTGCAAGCTGACGATCGACAAGCAGGACAGCCAGGGTGACCCGAACCAGGCTGCTCCGCTCGCCCGTCAACTCGTGCAGGACCAGAACCTTGTTGCGATCATCGGTCCGTACTTCTCGGGCGAGACCCTCGCCACCGGGAAGATCTTTAGTTCCGCCGGCGTGCCTTTCATCACGCCTTCGGCTACCAACGCGACGATCCAGGACCAAGGCTTCTCGACGTTCTTCCGCGCGGTTGCGAACGACAACGTTCAGGGACCGACTGCCGCGGCATACATCGAGAAAGTCCTCAAGCCTCAGACCGTCACGGTCATCGACGACCAGTCCGACTACGGCAAGAGCCTTGCCGAGACGGTGGCCGGCAAGCTGAAGTCTGCAGGGATCACCGTTCAAGGACCGCTCGTTATCGACCCGACCGAGACCGACTACTCGGCCGTTGTTTCGCAGGTCAAGAACACCAACCCGGACGTCGTCTATTACGGCGGGTACTCGGCTCAGGCCGGTCCACTCGACCTTCAGTTGAGCCAGGCCGGTGTCAAGGGTCAGTTCTTCTCCGACGACGGCACCAAAGACAGCGCGTTTGGTGACCTGGCAAAGACGGCCGCCGAAGGTGCACTTGTGACGTGCCCGTGTGCCGACCCCACGAAGCTTCCTGCAGCAAGCGACTTCGTGGCTGCGGTCAAGGCACAGTTCAACCGCAACCCAGGGACGTTCGCAGCCGACGCGTTCGACGCGACGAACCTCGTCATCGCCGCATTGAAGCAAGAGAACTCGGGCGACGACGTGACCGCGATCAGGGGCGACATCGTTTCGAACCTGAAGGGTCTCAACGCGGCGCAAGGGATCACCAAGACCTACACGTTCGACGACAACGGCGAAGCCCAGATCGACCCGTTGAAAGACATCTGGATCTACAAGTGGAGCGATGCGGCCAAGGACTTCGTGTCCCTCGGCCCGGCCGCGCAGGTGATCGGCGGCTAATAAGCAGTCTCGATGGGAGGGGGCTCCGGCCCCCTCCCATCTTTGTTTCGGCGGTTAGAAGGGCTCATCAGCTCATCCAACTCGGGGGGAACGTTTGCACTGCAACGCCGGACTGATCGGCCCGACGTTCGTCACTGGATTGATCCTTGGTTTTCTTTACGCCCTCATAGCCCTGGGCTACACCATGGTCTACGGGGTGCTGAAGCTCATCAACTTCGCCCACGACTCGATATTCATGCTGGGCGGGGTTGCCGTTTTCTATACGTTCGGTAGTTTCATCACGATCTCCCACCCCTTCGCCGGGGTGGCTCTCATCTTCGTGCTGATCGCCGTTCTCTTGACCGGCGGAGCGGCCTCGGCCGTCGGCGCGACCCTGCTAGAGCGACTCGCTTACCGCCCGCTCCGACGCCGGAACGCCGCACGGCTGTCATTCTTGATCAGCGCGATCGGTGCGTCGTTCTTCCTTACCTATATGGCGCAGCAGCAGTTCTTGGTAGGTCCCGCGAAGAGGTCCACCGCGAGCTTCATCACCAACACCAAGGCACTGACGCTCTTCGGCGCAAACGTCTCCAATGTCGGCGTTCTTTTGGTCGTAACGGCCGTCATCTGCTTGTTTGTTCTCGACCGCATCATCAATCAGACGAACACCGGGCGCAGTATCCGGGCGTTGTCCGAAGACGTTGTTGCAGCCCGGTTGATGGGTGTGAACGTGGATCGCGTCATCGTCACGACGTTCATCATCGGAGGTTTCTTCGGCGGCATCGCAGGCGCCCTCTACGGCATGTTCTTCGGATTCGTGGTGTGGAACATGGGATTCATCCTCGGGATCAAAGCGTTCACGGCCGCGGTGCTCGGCGGCATCGGAAACATCCGCGGGGCGATGCTCGGCGGCGTCCTGCTGGGCTTGATCGAAAACATGAGCGTCGTTTGCATCGGGTCGCAATGGAAGAATGTGATCGCGTTCGCAGTCCTCGTTCTCGTTCTGATCGTCAGACCGA
>JAXDJM010000149.1:0-3800 GCA_034665605.1 Actinomycetota bacterium
ACAAGGCGTTGTGCGCGGCCGACCAGCTCGGCGCGTTCTACCCGGACCTGGTCGATGAGGCGTACACGGCGTGGTTCGGGATCTTCCATCAGCGCTATTCGACCAACACGACTCCGTCGTGGGAGCGTGCGCAACCGTTCCGCTTTCTCGGGCACAACGGCGAGATCAACACGATCCGAGGGAACGTCGCATTGTTGCGCGCCCGCGAGGGACACCTCGGCGCCACCGACCTCGCCTCGGAGGATCTGTTGCGACCGGTGATCGACGCTTCCAGCTCCGATTCCGGAGTTCTCGACCAAGTATTGGAGTTGCTCGTACGAGGGGGCCGCGACCCGCGCCACGCCGCCGCGATGATGATCCCTCCCGCGTGGGAGAACGCCGATCATCTCGACTCCGAGGTTCGAGACTTCTTTCACTATCACGCGTGCTTGCTCGAACCCTGGGACGGGCCCGCGGGACTGGTTTACGGCGACGGAACCTTGGTCGCAGCGGCCCTCGATCGAAACGGTCTGCGTCCTCTGCGGATCTCGGTATGCGACGACGGTTTCGTCGCGGTTGCATCCGAGGCGGGCGCGGTTTCGACGCGGGGTCACGGACACGTCCGACGCACCAAGCTGGGGCCCGGCCAGGCCTTCAGCGTTTCTCCAATAGAAGGCGGCGTTCTCGAAGACGCGGAGATAAAAGCGATGCTCGCGCGCCGCGCTCCCTACGGCGACTGGCTGACGGAGCATGTCTACGAGCGATCGACGGGCGACCCGATCGTTGCTGCTCCCGACGACGTGACGGCGCGTCAAGTTGCAGCCGGGTATAGCAAGGAAGAGGTAACGGTGGTCATCCGGCCGATGGCCACCGAGGGGGCCGAGCCAACGTCGTCGATGGGTGACGACACCGCGCGCGCTCCGTTCGCAACGCACCCTCGGCCGATCTTCAACCATCTCAAACAGCGCTTCGCCCAGGTAACCAATCCCCCGATCGATCACTTGAGGGAAAGAGGAGTGATGTCGATCGCCACGCGACTCGGGGGCCGCGCGCCGTTGCTGCTCGAGATGCCCGAGGCTGCAGCTCTCCGCGAATATCCGTCGTTCCTATTGTGGCCCAGCGCAGTCGAAGATCTGATCGTCGACGGAGCGGTGGTTCTCGATGCCACCTTTGTCGTCGGCGACTCGCCCGGCGGACTCGAAGCCGCTTGCGCGCGGCTGCAGGACGAGGCCTCGGCGGCCGCCCATGCAGGTGCAGACGTGCTCGTTGTCTCCGACGCAGCGGCATGCTCGACTCGGGTCGCGATCCCGTCCGCGTTGGGGGCGGGGGCCGTGCACCATCGACTTCTTGCCGAAGGGATGAGGGCTTCGGTCAGCATCGTCGTGGTCGCGGACGACGCGCGCGAATCGCATCACGTTGCCTGCCTGCTGACCCACGGCGCCGACGCCGTGTGTCCCCGTCTGCTCCTCGAATCCATCGTCGCCATTGCCTCTGCGGGACGGCTCGGTGGAGGCGTCGATGCCGAGCGCGCTCAGGGGCTGGTAAGGACTGCCCTCGAGGACGGCCTCTTGAAGATCATGTCGAAAATGGGGATCTCAACGCTCGATTCCTATCGCGGCGCGCAGATCATCGAAGCGATCGGGCTCGGTCGAGATGTCATCGATCGGTGCTTCACCGGCATCTCGTCGGTGCTTGGTGGGCTTTCGTTCGCACAGCTCGAAGCAGACGTCGTTGAACGTCACCGGCGCGGGCACGAGGGCCAGGGCGCGCCGGTAAACACCGGCTTCATCAAGCATCGCTCCGGTGGCGAGTACCACGCGATCAATCCCGATGTGGTCGACTCGCTTCAGGCGGCCGTCGGATTGCCGAGTGAGGGATCCGATCCGGTTGCCGCCGGCACCGAGATGGCGGCCGCCCACTCGTTGCGCGCGGCCGCACGAGGAGACGCCCAGGCGTACGCGCGCTTCTCGGCCCTCGTAGACCACCGCCCGGTCACCGAGCCGCGCGACCTCCTCGAGTTCGTTTCGACCACCGCCATCCCACTGAACGAGGTCGAGCCGGTGGATGAGATCACGAAGCGCTTCTCGACGGGTGCGATGTCGCACGGAGCTCTCTCCGCCGAAGCGCACGAAACGTTGTCGGTCGCGATGAACATGATCGGGGGAATGGCGAACACCGGGGAAGGCGGCGAGGAGCCGGCCCGATTCCTTGACCAACGGAACTCGGGGATCAAGCAGATCGCGTCCGGCCGGTTCGGCGTCACCCCGGAATACCTCGCCAATGCCAAAGAGCTTCAGATAAAGATGGCCCAGGGCAGCAAGCCGGGCGAGGGTGGGCAGATCCCCGGCAAGAAGGTCACCGAAGAGATCGCACGGCTACGGCATACCGTGCCCGGCGTGGCGCTGATCTCTCCGCCGCCGCATCACGACATCTACTCGATCGAGGATCTCGCGCAATTGATCTTCGACCTCAAGCAAGCGAATCGCTCGGCTCGCGTCTCCGTGAAACTCGTGTCTTCCGAAGGTGTCGGAACCATCGCGGCGGGGGTCGTCAAAGGGCTCGCCGACGTGGTTCACATCTCGGGCGGAGACGGTGGAACCGGCGCGAGCCCCCTGTCATCCATCAAGAACGTCGGGATGTCCTGGGAACTGGGGCTCGCCGACGCGCATTCCTCTCTCATGAAGAACGACCTGCGCGGACGAACGCGCCTGCGCGTCGACGGAGGATTCAAAACGGGCCGTGACGTCGTCATGGCCGCGCTCTTGGGAGCAGACGAGTTCTCGTTCGGAACCGCGGCCCTCGTCGCGGAAGGCTGCATCCTCGTCCGAACATGTCATCGCAACACCTGCCCCGTCGGTATCGCTACGCAAGACCCGAAGCTCCGGGCGAAGTTCGCCGGGACACCCGAGATGGTCGCTAGATACCTCGTATTCGTCGCCGAGGAAGTCAGACGGCTACTGGCGTCACTCGGGTTGCGATCGATCGACGAAGCAGTAGGGCGCACCGACCTGTTACACCAACGCGCGACGGGTAACGAGCGGTGGGATTCGATCGATCTGAAGCCTCTGCTGACTCCGCGCGCGGCGACCCACAAGTTCGAGCAACGACTGGCGATCCAGGACCCGCGCAGCGAGCTCGGCGATCGACTGCTTCGGAACGGGATCGACGCCCTCGTCGCGGGAGACGACCTAGAGCTCGATTACCAGATCACAACCGCGGATCGAGCAGTGGGAGCCGCTCTCGCCTGCGAGTCCGCACTCGTTCTCGGCGGCGACAGGTCGGAGGGCCGCGTGAGGGTGCGCCTGGAAGGTGCCGCAGGACAAAGCTTTGGCGCGTTCCTGCGTGCCGGGATCGAGATGACGCTCATTGGCGAAGCCAACGACTACGTGGCGAAGTCGATGGCTGGGGGCCGCATCGCGATAGTTCCGCCGGCCAACGACGCGGGCGACCCGGTCCTCGTCGGCAACACCGTCCTCTATGGGGCAACCGGGGGCCAGCTGTTCGTCGCGGGCCGTGCCGGCGAGCGCTTCGCCGTTCGGAACTCGGGCGCGGTCGCCGTGGTGGAAGGGGTCGGCGACCACCTTTGCGAGTACATGACTGCGGGGGCCGTGGTCGTCCTAGGTTCGACCGGTCACAACGTTGGGGCCGGGATGTCGGGTGGCGAGATCTACGTCTACGACGCCGCAGGAGAGCTCGCAACGCACTTGAACACGCAACTGGTCGCAGCTTACGAACCCACTGCAGGTCAGCTGGAATCGCTGCGGCGAGTCATCGGGCACCACGTAACCGCGACCGGAGCCACACGTTTGAAAAAGACAGAC
>JAXDJM010000150.1:0-2789 GCA_034665605.1 Actinomycetota bacterium
GACCGCCTCAATCGGACCATCACGCGCCGCATGCCGAGCTATTCCGACCTGTATCGCAGGTGGGAACGACTGAATTGGGCCGTGTCCGACCTCGACTTCAGTCGCGATCGGGGTGACTGGCAAGCACTCGACGAACACCATCAGCAGAGGTTGTTGTGGACGCTTGCTGCCTTCTACGTGGCCGAACAACGTGTGGCGGCAACGCTCACTCCATACGTGACTGCGGCGCCGCGTCTCGAACAGAAGATCTTCCTCGCAACTCAGTGTGTCGACGAAGCCCGTCACGCCGTGTTCTTCGACCGCTGGTTCCAAGAGGTCGTTGCGGCCGGAGACGGCGAGCTCGGCCGGCGTTTGCGTTCGTCGCGTCAGTGGGTGGGACCGGGCTTCGGGCCCTTATTCGACGAATACCTCGAAGACGTTTCCGTCGATCTCCGGGACCATCCCGACGACATCGGTCGTTTCGCCAAAGCCGTGGCCGTCTATCACATAGTCATCGAAGGCGTGCTCGCGCTGACCGGTCAGAAGTTCATCCTGGCCTGGGCGCGCGACAACCAGATCCTTCCCGGCTTCCGCGCGGGATTCACTGCGGTGGCACGCGACGAATCGCGTCACGTTGCGTTCGGCGCACGCGTATTGCGCGATCTTCTGGAACAGGACCCGGGCTTGATCGAGCCGATACACGAAGGGATCCGCGAGAGCCTTCGTTTGGGCACGCGTCTCTATCAGCCGCCTAATGGAGACGTGACCTACACGAGCGCGTTCGGCTACTCGCTCGGCGATCTCTTCAATTACGGAGGCAACCAGCTCGAGAAGAAGATGCGTGCGATCGGGATCGCGGCCCCCGCGGTGGCCGTGTCCGTGCCGCCGATCGATGCTCCATGGCCGCCGCCCGGCGGTGGATTGGTCCCGGGCGATCGCTATCAGCGCGTGTTTACGGGCGCGTTGCGCGCTCTGGGACGGGTTGCTCCTCGCTTCACACCGGGCTTGTCGCTGATGAGCCTCTATCTCGCGTTCGATCGCGAGACGACCAAGGGTGTGGACGCCACGTATCAGTTCGATCTATCCGGGCCCGGCGGCGGCGTGTTCACCGTCGAGGTCAAAGACGGCGACTGCCGGATCAGGGTCGGTCCACCCGAAGGGCCGCCCGATGTCGTCTACGAGATGACGGCGTCGACGTGGCTTGCGATGGCCCAAGGACGCGCCACCGGTGACGAAGCGATCCTGTTGGGGAAGCTGCGCCTGAAAGGCGATGTCGAACTCGGGCGCAAGTTCAACGACTTCTTCACGCCTCAGGGTGCTCCACCGATCCGGGCGGCATCTCAAAGCCCGGCCGCGAGAGAACCGCTTCAGACCCGTCGAGCAGGTCTCGTAAGTCGCGTGCTGCGGGGCGGTCGGGCAGCCTGACCTATTCGGCCATCCGGCATACGACCGCGCCCGATATGCGTGCGAGCTCGCCGGGCGCGATCGGAAACACCGCATCGGGCCGCCCCGCCGAGGCCCACACGACGTCGTATGCCAGAAGATCCTCGTCCATGAAAACGTCGATCGGGTGCGAATGACCGAACGGGGGAGTCGAGCCGATCGAATACCCCGTCGCGGCTTTGACGGCATCCGCGTCGGCGCGCGCCAGATCGGCGACCCCGGCCGCGGCCATGCGCGACGGGTCGACCCGGTTGGCGCCCGAGACCAACAGCAGGACGAAGTCTTCGCCGGAGGAGAACACCAAGGACTTGACGATCTGGCCCACGTCGCACCCAACGGCGTCGGCGGCTTCGGCGGCCGTGCGCGTCGGCCTCTCGAAACGGGCCGGCTCGATGTCGAGACCGGCGGCCGCGGCGGCCGCGGCGATGGGGGCGACCTTCGGGTCGGAGGCAAGGGGGTGCATCGCTAGGTGATAGCAGATAAAGGAAGGCCCCCGTCGCCGGGGGCCTTCGGTCTGGCGCGAGGCTCGACGGTCGCGGGTCCGAACGAGCCTGTCGCGTCGGTGAAACGACTACGGCGTACCTACCCGACGCGGCCCGGCTCTAAACGCTTCGTTGTCAAACGTATTCGCTCCGTAGCTAAGCAGGCAAAGGAAGGAAGGAACCGATGACCTTGAGCGGCAAGGTGTGCGTGATCACGGGAGCGTCCAGCGGCATCGGACGCCAGACCGCCGCCGATCTCGGTGCGGCCGGGGCCGTGGTGTGCGCGGCGGCGCGCCGGGAAAAAGAGCTGGCCGAGCTGATCGAGTCACTGGGCGGATCGGCCGGCGGCCACAGCTACGTCGTCTGCGACGTATCGGACCGGGCTCAGGTGCGCCGGCTCGCCGACCACGTCGGCTCGACCTACGGTCGGTGCGACGCGTTGATCAACAACGCAGGGTTCTCGACGGGGGACCGTCCTTTCGACGGTGACGGCGACATCGAAGACCTGCACTCGACGATGGCCACCAATTTCTTCGGGACGGCTTATTGCACTGCGGCCATTCTGCCGTTGTTGGAGAGCTCCGCGCCGTCGCACATCGTGAACGTCGCTTCGATGGCAGGCAGACTGGCGCTGGCGGGCAGTTCTGCGTACTGCGCGTCCAAGTTCGCCGTCGTGGGATGGTCCGAATCGCTGCATTTCGACCTTGCTCCGAAGGGGATAACGGTGAGCCTCGTCGAGCCGGGGCCGATTCCGACGGAAGGCTTTCCGCAAACCGCTCTACTCGACAGCCCGCTGTTGCGACTGGCGATGGGATCCAAAGAGGACGTGTCCAAGGCGATCAGACGCGCGATCGAGACGAACAAGATGCAACGGGTTGTCCCACG
>JAXDJM010000151.1:0-8831 GCA_034665605.1 Actinomycetota bacterium
CGTGCGAAGCCATCTCGAGGGGCGGGACCTGTTCGTAACCGACGGTTTCGTCGGTGCCGACCCTGCCCACGAGATACGGCTCAGGGTTGTCTCGGAGTTCGCGTGGCACGCCCTGTTCGCTCGGCAACTCTTCCGCCGGCCGAGCCGTGACGAGATGCGCGACTGGAACCCAGAGTTCACGGTGTTGAGCGCCCCGTCATTCGCGGCCGACCCCGATCGTGACGGCTGCAACTCCGACGTCTTCGTCGGCCTCGACCTGGAGCGCCAGCAGGTACTGATCTGCGGCACCCATTACGCCGGCGAGATCAAGAAGTCGCTGTTCGCGTCGGGCAATTATCTGTTCCCACAGAACGGGGTCCTCGGGATGCACTGCTCGGCGAACATCGGCCCACAGGGCGACGTCGCGCTGTTCTTCGGCCTCTCCGGAACCGGTAAGACGACCCTTTCGGCCGACCCGCAGCGCAGGTTGATCGGCGACGACGAGCACGGATGGTCCGATGGCGGTGTATTCAACTTCGAAGGCGGCTGTTATGCGAAGTGCATCAACCTGACACGCGAATCCGAGCCGCAGATCTGGGATGCGATCAGGTTCGGATCCGTTCTCGAGAACGTCGTTGTCGATCAACTTACGCGCGAGGCCGACTACGCGGATGCGAGCCTCACGGAAAACACGAGGGCCGCGTACCCGCTCGAGTACATCGACACCTTCGTTCCCGAGGGCCGCGCCGGACACGCCGAAACGATCATCTTCCTCACCGCCGACGCGTTCGGCGTGTTGCCACCGATCGCGCGCCTTTCGCAAGCAGCCGCCCGGTATCACTTCCTTTCCGGCTTCACCGCGAAGCTCGCCGGTACTGAAGCCGGATTGGGGAACGAGCCGCAAGCGACCTTCTCGACGTGCTTCGGTGCGCCGTTCCTTCCGCTGCCCCCCAGCACCTATTCGCGCATGCTGGGGGAACGGATCTCGAACCACGGCGCACGCGTGTTCCTGTTGAACACCGGGTGGACCGGCGGGCCGTTCGGGGTCGGTCGGCGGATGGACCTCGGCGCCACGCGTGCGATGGTGGAAGCCGCGACCTCGGGGGCCCTCGACAAAGTCGAGACGCGCAACCATCCGATCTTCAACCTCGACGTCCCAACATCGTGTCCGGGGGTTCCGTCGAACGTGTTGGACCCGCGCTCGACATGGCCCGACCCGAACGAGTACGAAGAGCGCGCTCTCGAGCTTGCGCGGATGTTCGTGAAGAACTTCGAACGCTTCGCAGATTCGGTGCCGCAAGAAGTCGTCGACGCCGGCCCTCGCGCCGACTGACCCCTTCAACGCCATGCCGCCCGGCGACGAGCCGGTATCGAGCCTCGGAGAGTCGGGTCTGCTCGAGCGCGTGTTCGCGAAGCTTCCGTCCGCTCCGAGCGGTGAGATCTGGAGCGGAGACGACGCTGCGGTCATCACGGTGGGCGATAGCTCATGTCTGCTGACGACGGATGCCATAGTCGAAGGGGTCGACTTCGAGCTGACTTCTGCATCCGGCTATGACATCGGCTGGAAGGCCATCGCCGTCAACGCGTCGGACATCGCCGCGATGGGGGGACGGCCGACCCGCGCGGTGGCCACGCTGTATCTGAGGCCCGATCACGCGGTCGAGCTGGTCGACGATGTCCTTTCCGGTCTGCTCGCGGGCGCGGATCGATATGGACTCGCGATCGTTGGTGGAGATGTGACGGAGGCAGCCGAGCTTGCCGTTTCTATCGCTCTCCTCGGAGACGTCGGCGCGAACGGGCCCGTCCTGCGCTCGGGGGCGATGGCGGGCGAATCGCTCTGGGTGACCGGAACTCTCGGCGGCGCCCGCGCCGGTCATCTGGTGCTCACCGGGGCAGTCGATGCGGACCGCGACGACCCGGAGGTAGCGCGATGCATCAAGAGACAACTCCGGCCTACCGCACGCATCGAAGCGGGGCGCGTCTTGGGCGGTGTTGCAACCGCGATGATCGACCTATCCGACGGTCTCGCTCTCGACCTTCAACGTTTGCTCGACGCTAGTGGCGTGAGCTGCATCGTCGAAGCGAGCTCGATCCCGATCGATCCGGCGATCGCAGCCCTCGATCTCGATCCCCTCGAAACGGCGATCGTCGGGGGAGAGGACTTCGAGTTGTTGTTCACGGCGAACGCCGATGAGCTCGACCACGCGATCGGGGAGCTCGCCACCACCGATACGAAAGTCGCCCGCATCGGGACGATCACAGCCGAAGGCGAAGGGGCAACCATCGGAGACCGCTCGCTCGCGGATTGGACGAAAGAATCATGGGATCACCTGCGACCCCGGTGACCGGTATACCGCGCGCGCTCACCATCGCGGGATCGGACTCCGGTGGCGGAGCCGGTATCCAAGCCGACCTAAAGATCTTCTTCGCGCTGGGCTGCCACGGGATGAGCGCTCTCACTGCATTGACCGCACAGAACACCACGACGGTGGCCGGTGTGTTCGAGGTAACTCCCGAGTTCGTTTCGCTGCAGATCGACACCGTCGCACGCGACATCGGAGTCGACGCGGCGAAGACGGGCATGCTGTCGTCCGCGCCGATCGTCGAGGCGGTGGCCGATTCGATCCGGGCGAATCGCATCGAAAAGCTAGTGGTGGATCCGGTTTTCGTCTCCAAGCACGGCGACCGGCTTTTAGATCCCGCCGCGGTAGGAGCTTTGAAGAACGCGCTGTTTCCTCTCGCGACCCTGATCACACCGAACCTCTTCGAGGCCGGGGGATTGCTGGGACGGGAAGTAGCGACGCTCGACGACATGGAACGTGCCGCGCGCGACCTTCACTCGCTCGGCCCCCACGCCGTTCTCGTGAAGGGGGGGCACCACGCGTCCGAAGCCGAAGCCGTCGACGTTCTCTTCGACGGTGATCGGATCACCCATCTGAGCGGACCGCGCTACGACACCGAGGACACGCACGGGACGGGCTGCGCTCTGTCGGCCGCGATCACGGCGCGGCTTGCACATGGAGACGATCTGGACGCGGCGGTCGCGTTCGCCAAACGATTCATCGGGGGTGCCATCAAGAACTCGTTGCGCCTGGGCCACGGATACGGTCCCGTCAATCCGGGCTGGGATCTCCCTCTCTGAACGAGATAGCTACTTGCGCTCGGCGACGAGAGCCTGCTTGTCGAACTTCTCCTTGCGCGCCCGTAGGTCGAAGTAACCAACGAGTCCCGCCGCTGCGATGTAGGGGAGGGTAAGGCTCGCTCCAACGAGCTCAGCTGCTGCAATGGCGATGCGAGATCCAACCGAGTCGGCACCGTGGAACGCGGACAGCACCGCGCCGACAACGAGGAAATCGAGCAGGCCCAGGCCGAGAGCGATCGTTAACAGATACAAGGGGATGCGTGTCCACTCTCCCTTGAGGAGCGCCTTCGCACGTTCCCACCCCCGTCCGAGCCCTTTGTTCTCGAGCACGATGACCTGGATGACGATCGGCGGACCGATCAAGAACGGCAAAGTGATGAACTGCCCCAGCTCTGGCCCCACTATGAACAAACTGAACGACGCGAATACCGCCGCGAACGCGCCCGCAGCCAAGATCGCACCCGTTCTCGAGCCGGCCGCGCGCAACGCATCGAGGGTCCGAGTGTCACGTCCGGCGAGCTTGTCTGCCAGAAAGATCGCTGCCGCCGCTACCGCGAATCCATACAACAGGGCCGGGATGCCGATGAAGATTCCCAGGTAAGCGAAGAGCGCGATCGTTCCGGACGGGACCTCGACCGTGGACAAGGCGGCGACCGCGGCGCTGACGACCCCGAACTGCACGATCGCCGAGATGAAGAAGATGGCGATCAAGGACCGCGGTGAGGAACGATAGAGACGCCACGCGTTGCCCGCGAGATCTTTCAACAGAACCGGGCCGGGGATCTCGGTCCGCCGGCCCCGGCCCCCCTCGCCAACTCGCGACGTCACGTCGGTCGTGACCGGCCGGTCATCCTTGGACCGATCTCGAGGTGTCCGGACGTGAGACTTCGTCACGAACGAACGAGGCGCTTCGCAACGATCCCGAGCACGAGCAATCCTGCGAGGCAGGCGGCACCGATCGCGAGCTTCTTGCCGAGGGCGGCCGCCTCGACCTTTGCCTGATCGACGAGAGCGTCGACCTTGTGGGCGAGCTCCTCTCGGGTCTGCTCTATCTCACTCAGTGTTTCCCGAGCGTCTTGGCCCACTGCACGTCCTCCTTGAGGCTGTCTTTGGTCATCTCCGCGGAGATCGGCTTTTTCAATTTCTTGATCGCGACGAGAGCCGCCAGGACTCCCAGTAGCAAGAGCGCACCGGTAGTGACGAGATCGGCCACCCACGTCCATAGAAAGGTGTCGAGCCCGTCTCTCAACGCTAACAGGCCGAAGATCAAGGCGAAGAAGGCAAAGGTCCCTGCGATCGCGATGATCACGCCGCCCTTCACCTTCTCGGCTATCGACTGACCGATCTCCTGCTTCGCGAGCTCCACTTCCTTGCGAACCAGCGTCGAGAGGTCTTCGGTCACCTCTTTCATCAGCCGGCCCGCACTCTTGTCTTCGGGGCGCCCGTTACCCACAAAGATGTCTTCCGTCGTCGGTCTGGTGCTCATGTGGCCTCCTTCAGATGATCGGTTCGGCTCGTCCGCCGTTCTTTCAATACGGCATTCACTTCTGCGGATAACAGGATGACCTGCGCGAGCAGGTACGAGGCTACGAGCAAAGTCGCGGCTCCCGCCAACGCTCCGAACGTGTCGCTGCGGGTTCTGCTCCCGTGCTCGAGATAAAGGGCTCCGAACAGCTTGAGAAGCTCGAATATCACCGCTGCTACGCAGGCTCCCGGGAAGACGCTCTTCCAGCCGCTGTCATCGGCAGGAAGGAATCGGAACGCGGTCATGAAGATCCCCACGTTCACGATCAGCGCTCCGGCGACCCCGAGCACCGCTGCAAGAGGGCCGGCCAGCTGAGCGATGGTCGTGATCGCGAGAGATGCCACCCCGGCGACGCCGAGAACCACCAGCCACTTCAGTGAACGCAGTCTCTTCTGGATGAAGTTCGGTTCCTCACGAAGGTGGTGGATCTTGTTGAGCGCGTGCTCGAGCGCCACGATCACGCCGGTGCCGGAGTAGAGGGCCAGAACGAGCCCGATGATCGCTGCGGGACCGCGAGATGACTGAAGCGTTCCGACACCGTTCGGTGAGAGCGCATCTTTCAGAAGCGGGATCGTCCGCAGGCCGCTCGAGAAGATCTTCCGCTGCAGATCGTGATTCCCGAACGTGAGATAGCCGAGGACCGACGCGGCGAACAAGAGCAGGGGAAACAGAGAGAAGAACAGGTAGTAGGTAAGGGCCGCCGAGTAAGAGCCCCCGTCGTCCTCGGAGAATCGCTTGAATACGCGCATCACGATATCGACCAGGGGGAACCGGGCGCGGGCACGCTCTACGCGAGCCTTCGCCTGGGCCCCGACCTGTTGTATCCCGCTCACGCTCCCACGTTACCCATGTACATGGGGGCCACGCCGCGCTTCGCTAGCGGCTTCGGCGCCCAGACCGTGGCCAGTACACGGGGGCCACGCCCTTCGCTAGCGGCTTAAGCGCGGGTGATCTTGTTGGCCTTGAGGCACTTGGTGCAGACGTGTACGCGCTTCGGGGAACCGTTCACGACGACGCGCATGCGGTGGACGTTCGCGTTCCAACGCCGGCGCGTGCGCCGGTGGGAGTGGGAGATGTTGTTCCCGAATCCCGGGGTCTTTCCGCAGATGTCACATACCGAAGCCATACGGCGCAAGATGCTACCAAACGGGCAGGTCCTCCCCGTATTTGCGGCTGGTTTGCAGTTCTGACCGCTACCCTCGATACATGCCCCAAGCAACCACACGTCCCATCGTCGGCGAGGTCGTCGGGCCGCGGCCCACTGGACTGGAGCTGTTCGGTCGGGGTCCGCGAGCACGCGGGCTGGAGGCCACCGCGGCACGCCGGCCCGCCCTAGAGAAGATGGGGATCGTCTCGGTGCAGGACCTCCTGCAGCACTACCCGCGCCGGCACGTCGACCGGACGAAGCTCCACACGATCGCGGAGATCGCGCACGCGGTGACTGAGGGCACCGTGGGTCAAGAAGTGCAGATCCACGCGACGGTCGACCAGATGTCCAAGCCGGTACGCATCCCAAACAAGAAGAAGCCTCGGAGTACCAGGACCTTGATCAAGGGACGGATAAAGGACGAGACGGGATCGATCGACGTTACTTGGTTCAACCAGGAGTGGGTGGCTCGCAAACTAACGCCGGGAACCCAGGGGTTCTTCTACGGCCGGCTCGGAACGTTCAGGGGGAAGCTCCAGATGACGGCTCCGCGGTTCGAGCTTGTCAAGACCGGCCACGAGCCGTTCAACGTGGGTCGCATCATTCCCATCTATCCGGCAACCGCGGACATGACGAGCGATCAGATCCGCAAGCTCATGTGGGACTCGATGAACCGGATCGGCGAGGTCCTGGACCCTCTCCCGGATGAGATCAGAAGAGAGGTACACCTCATCTCCAGGAACGACGCCCTGAGGAACATCCACTTCCCCGACGACGCGGAAGACGTCTTCAAGGCTCGCGCGCGTTTGATCTTCGATGAGGTCTTCACGTTGCAGCTCGGCCTCGTCTATCGGAAGCGCAAGCTGGAGCTCTCGGTGCGCGGGATCCCTCACCCCGAACCCAAAGCCGACTCACTTCCAGAGATCTTCGTGGCAGAGCTGCCCTTCGAGCTCACCAAAGCGCAACGGAAGGCGTGCGAGGAAGTGGCATCGGACATGACGAAGTCGTATCCGATGCACCGACTCGTCGAGGGCGAAGTCGGTTCTGGAAAGACCGTCGTCGCCGTCTATGCGTGTCTCATCGCGATCGCCGGAAAGAGGCAAGCGGCGATCATGGCTCCGACCGAGGTCCTTGCGGAGCAACATCACTTGACGGTCAACGAGCTTCTCGACCGAGCTTTCGGAGCCGACGAAGCTCGTAACCTTTTCGCGGACGTTTCCAAACGTCCGGTCGTTCGACTGCTAACGGGTTCGACTCCGGCCGCGCAGCGCGAAGAGATACTCGACGGCGTCGCCTCCGGCAACATCGATCTCCTTATCGGCACGCACGCGTTGATCCAGGAACAGGTTGCATTCCAGAACCTTGCTCTTGCCGTCGTCGATGAGCAGCACCGGTTCGGCGTGCACCAGCGAAAGGCCCTCATGGACAAGGCCGGTGAGGATGCCGGGTCTCCCGACATCTTGGTCATGACGGCGACACCCATACCGCGCTCGCTTGCCGTCACGATCTACGGCGATCTCGACGTTTCCATCCTGGACGAGCTCCCGCGTGGGCGCCGGCCTATCGCGACGAGGGTGGCGCTGGGGGAGAAAGATCGCCGCGCCGCGTACGACGTCATCCGCTCGCAAGTAACGGCCGGACGTCAGGCATTCGTCGTCTACGCATTGCGCGACGAGTCGAACAAGACCGAGCTACGCAGCGCCAAAGGAGAAGCCGCGCGACTTGCGAAAGAAGTGTTCCCCGATCTCGCGGTGGGTCTCGTCCATGGCGACATGAAGAGCGCAGACAAAGAGGAGGCGATGAACGCCTTCCGAGAGGGAAGAACCGACGTGCTCGTGGCGACGACGGTCATCGAGGTCGGCGTAGATATCCCGAATGCATCGGTGATGCTTATCGAGGATGCCGATCGATTCGGGCTCGCGCAATTGCACCAGTTGCGCGGGCGCATCGGACGCGGCCCCCACGACTCCTACTGCATCCTGTCGACCGACGTCGACCTCTCGACCGCGGACGACGATCCGTCGGTCGCGGCCGTTGCCGAAAGGCTGCACGCAGTGGCATCGACGTCCGATGGCTTCAAGCTTGCGGAGGTCGACCTTCGTCAGCGTGGGGAGGGTCAGTTGTTCGGAGCGCGTCAGTCCGGGATGCCTCAACTCAAGATGGTGAGAGTCCTGCAACACCAAGACATCATCAAACGAGCACGCGATATCGCGACCCGGATCATCGACGAGGACGCCGAGCTCCGCGCCTACGAGCACACCTGGCTCAGGACCGAGATGGAGGACCGCTTCCCGGACGGAGCCCTCGAGGTGGTCCAGTCAGGGTAGTTTTTAGGGCCATGCGCGTTATCTCTGGGTCTGCCAAAGGCCTTCGCCTGAAGTCTCCCGGCCTCGGCACTCGCCCGATGACCGACATGATGAAAGAAGCTCTGTTCTCTGCGCTCGGGGATCTCAAAGGTGACGTGGTGCTCGATCTCTACGCGGGCTCCGGCTCTTTGGGCCTCGAGGCCTTGTCGCGCGGAGCCAAGAAAGCCACCTTCGTCGAGAACGCCCGAGAGGCGATCGTGAAGCTCGAGGCGAACATCAAGACGACGGGATTCGGGCGCAAGTCGGAGGTGGTGTGGGCCGACGTCCAGGCGACCCTCGGCCGGGGGGCCGAGCGCCGGATGGATCTCGTGTTCCTGGATCCGCCTTATAGCAACCCCGTAGCCTCGGTGCGCTCCGACCTGGAATCGCTCGTCACGGGCGGTTTTTTGTCCGACGAGGGCCGGATCGTCGTTCATCGCCAAGCGAAGGAGTCAAAGCTCAACCCCCTGGGCCTCGAGCTGATGTGGGAACGGGAGTACGGGCAATCGAAACTTCTGATCTTCTGCCACGAGGAAGACGAGGACCGGTAGTGGTCACGGCCTTGTGTCCCGGGTCCTTCGACCCTCCGACCAACGGCCACATCGACGTCATCCAACGAGCCTCCCGGTATTTCGATTCGGTCCTGGTTGCAGTCATCGCAAATCCCTCTAAAGCACCCTTATTCGACGCATC
>JAXDJM010000152.1:0-5294 GCA_034665605.1 Actinomycetota bacterium
GGTCAAGATATCCCCCTGACCAGGACGAACGCCTTGCTCGGATCAGAGAGAAAGTCGTAACCGCACGCAGAGAGCTCGACGCTCTGATCGGCGACGCCTACCTCCGGCCCCGTGCCTCGATCGTCCCCGTCCACTTCTTGGACCTCGCTTCCGCCGTAGAGAAGCTCCGCTGGGCCGAGAAGGAATGGCGCGAGCTCGACCAAGAGATGGCTTCGGCGTCCCAGGGCTCCTCCGACAGCGTTTCCGAGGAGGAAGCAGACACCGCCGACGAGCTCGGTCTCCTCGTCGTCGGCGCCGACTCAGTAGCCAGCTAACTCCCCGCTCGCTGCGAGGCAGTCGCCCTCGCTCACCACGCTCCGCTCCTGCTAAGCGACCCCCCGCGCGCCTCCGGCGGGCTTTCCGGGTCGCTTACTGGCAGAGGGATCGCTCCGGGCGACTTCCTCTCCGCTGGCTGGTTGACGAAAGAGCGGTCATGTTCAGCCGAAAGAGCGTCGAAGGCGCTAGCGAAGCGCGCCGTGGCGCTCATGTTCAGCGGGGGGCCATCCGTAGGGCGCCGTCCAGTCTGATCGTCTCGCCGTTGAGCATGGGGTTCTCGACGATGTGCTTCACGAGAGCCGCGTATTCCTCCGGCTTCCCCAATCTGTGCGGGTGAGGGATCGTGTCGGCCAGCGCGGCTCGCGCAGACTCGGGTAAGCCGGCGAGCATCGGCGTGTCGAACGTTCCGGGCGCGATCGCGACACAGCGGATCAGCTTCGACGCTAGATCGCGCGCGATGGGAAGCGTCATCCCGACGATGCCCCCCTTCGACGCCGAGTACGCAGCCTGACCGATCTGGCCGTCGAACGCGGCGATGCTGGCCGTGTTCACGATGACGCCGCGCTCTTCACCCTCGGGGTCTTGGGCTGCCATCTGCGCGGCCGCGAGTCGCAAAACGTTGAACGTGCCGATCAGATTCACGCGGACAACGAACTCGAAGCGCTCGAGATCGTTCGGCTGCCCCTCTCGATTGAGGACCCGGCCTGGAAACCCGACGCCTGCACAGTTGACCGCAACGTGAAGGCCCCCAAAGGCTTCGACGGCCTGAGCGATCGCGGCACCCACTTCGTCTTCGGATGTCACGTCGGCGGCAGTGAACCGCGCGCGCTCGCCCAGCTCTTTGGCAACGATCTCGCCGCCCGAAGACGCGAGGTCGAGAAGAGTCACCGACGCACCCGCGTCGATCAACGCCCGAGCGGTTGCCAGGCCGAGACCGGACGCGCCACCGGTGATCAGCGCAGATTTGTTCTGGATCTTCACGTCGTCTCTCCTCCAACGACTTCACCCGTCGACAACACGAGCCCATCCTCGCATCTCGACTCGACCAGTCCATCGGAGAATTGCTCGTGATACAGCGCGGCATACGCGCCGTCGAGCGCCAGCAGCTCCGAGTGAGAACCGCGCTCGATGATTCGACCTTGGTCAAGGTAGAGGATCACGTCGGCCGCCAGGATCGTCGACAGCCGGTGGGCGATGGCCACGGTGGTCCTGCTCTCCATCAGCGGCGCGAGCGCTTCTTGCACCAAGCGCTCGGAGTGGGTGTCGAGCGCGCTGGTTGCCTCATCGAGGATGAGAACGCGTGGGTCTTTCAACACGACGCGCGCGATAGCGAGGCGTTGCTTCTCACCGCCCGACATCTTGTAACCGCGTTCGCCGACGACAGTGTCGAGGCCCTCGGGCATCTGCATGATGCGGTCGTAGATGTGGGCGGCTTTAGCGGCGGCGATGATCTGCTCGTCGGTTGCGCCCGGATCGCCGTACCTAAGGTTCGTCTTCACCGACGCATTGAACAGATACGTCTCTTGCGTGACCATCCCGATCAGCTCGCCCAGAGAGTCGAGCCTTATGTCGCGCACGTCGATCCCGTCGAGCGAGACGCTGCCGCGATCGACGTCGTAGAGCCGGGGGATGAGATAAGTGAGGGTCGTCTTTCCGGCCCCCGAGGGGCCGACCAGCGCAACCAGCTGGCCGGGCTTAACGGTGAAGTCGACGCCTTGGATCGTCCACAGCCGCTTGTTCAACGATTCGGCAACGGGCCCCCGGTCGTAGCGGAACCACACATCGTGCAGCTCGATACGACCGGTGACGTCTGCAGACGTGAGCTCGAGCGCGCCATCCTTGTCGGTTATCTCGTGCTCGAGGTCGAGGTATTCGAAGATCCGATCGAACAGAGCAAGGGCGCTCTGGATGTCGACGTTCACGTTGAGGAGTTGCCCCATGGGGAAGAACAGCCGGCTCTGAAGCGTCGTGATCGCAACGATCGTTCCCGGCGAGATCGTCGAGTTGCCGTGCAAGAACAGGTAGCCGGCAAGCAGATAGACGAGGGCCGGCGTGATCGAGAAGAAGATCTGCACCAGCGCGAAGAACCCACGGCCGACCATGCTCCGCTGGACTTCGAGCTGCGAGAGCTTGTCGTTCTCTTGTTTGAAGCGATCGATCTCGTAGTCCTGGCGACCGAATGCCTTCGACAGCAAGATGCCCGAGACCGACAAGGTCTCTTGCATGATCGCGGTCAGGTCGGCAAGCGACTCTTGCGTACGGCCCGAAACCTCGCGTCGTACCTTGCCGACCTTGCGGCTGATCAACAGGAACACCGGAAGAACGGCAAGTGACAGAACGGTGAGCGGCCACGACAAGATCGACATCGCCACCACGGTCGAGAGGACCGTCGCGACGTTCGCGAAGATGCTCGATGCCGTATCGGTAAGGACCGATTGGACACCTTCGACGTCGTTGGACAGGCGCGACTGGATCTCGCCGGTGCGCGTCGAGGTGAAGAAGCGAAGCGGCATGTGCTGCAGATGCGTGTACAGCGCGTTGCGCAGGTCGCGCATGACCGATTGACCGACTTTGTTATTCGTGTAGGTCTGCCACAAGCCGAACAGCCCGTTGACGATGGGGGACGCGATCATGACGGCCACAACCACGTAGAGCAGGTTCAAGCGATGAGCCGTCGGGGCGTTGCTGCCCAGGACATCGTCGAACACCACCCGGATCAGCAGCGGGTTGATCAGCCCCAAGCCCGAGGTCACGAGGATCAGGGCCGCGACTAGACCGACCTTTTTCTTGTAGGGGCCAAAGGTCGAAATGATGCGGCGGAACGTGCCGGGTCGCGCCGGTCTCTCAGGCTGCTCTGGTGGTGTCAGTCCGTGCCCTCGTCGTGCCACGTTCCTCCATTCGTCGCGTCATCGCGTCAACGCTGGACGGGCTCTCCCCCTTCCGGGAAGCGCCTAGGCCGTGCGGATCGCGACCATCACTCCGTCGCGGATCGGAACGATGCTCGACCGCCATGCCGGATCGCTCGAGATCGCGCGGTCCGTCGCATCGATCGCTCGGGTCCTCTCGTCGGGCTCCTCTGTAGCTTCGTCGGTCAC
This sequence comes from Actinomycetota bacterium, assembly GCA_034665605.1. Classification (GTDB taxonomy): domain Bacteria; phylum Actinomycetota; class CADDZG01; order CADDZG01; family WHSQ01; genus JALZGD01. The sequence continues at coordinate 3,411 of JAXDJM010000152.1, forward strand.
CCGTCCGGACCACAGCATGTTGTCGGAGATGTAGAGCCCACCTACCCGGACGCGCTCCTTGGCTTGGGCCCACGCGTCGGGATAGCCCTCTTTGTCGATGTCGCAATAGACGATGTCGAACGTTCCGTCGGTCTTGCCCAATGCTTCAAGTGCGTCAGATACGTGATAGTCGATCGGGCCGTCGAGGCCCGCACGTCCCAGAAAGTCGAGAGCCTTGTCGCGATTCTCGGGATCCATGTCGGTGAGATGTATCTCGCCGTCGGTACCCGTCGCACGCGAGAACCAGTAAGCGGAGTACCCGAAGCCGGAACCCAGCTCGAAGATGCGTCGGGCCGCGATCGAGCGAGCCATGATCTCGAGCACGCGCCCACACAGTCGTCCGATGATCGGAAAGCTCTTCTCCTCTGCGAGCGCTTCCATCTCCAACAGGACCGGTTCATCGTCACCGGCCGCGAGAGCCCGCATGTATCGCTCGGCTGCGGGGTGAAGTATGTCCATGCGTAAACCCTAGTGCCCCAGAACCACCCGCTCGAGCAGTGGATGAAGAGATGGGTTCGCCGCGATGACACCCGGCGAGAGATCGAGGGGTGCGCGTAGCTCGGTTACCACCCCGCCTGCCTCCATCACCAGCAGGACGCCCGCAGCTTTGTCCCATGCCTCCATCGGAGCTTCGAAGAAACCGTCCAAGCGACCGCATGCGAGCCACGCGAGGTCGAGGGCCGCCGATCCGGCGCGACGGATGTCCCGAACTTGGGGGAGAAGCTTCGGAAGGCGCGCGGCCTGCTCGGCGCGGGCACGAGAGTCGTACGCGAAGCCGGTTCCGACCAACGCGCCGGCAAGATCCTCACGCTCGGTCACGTGGATCGGCTTTCCATTCAGGGATGCGCCGCCCCCGCGCGTTGCGCGAAAGGTCTCTCGCCGGCACGGATCGTGGACCACGCCCACGCACAGCCCTTCCTCGTCACGCACAGCAACGCTGACGCACCACTGCGGGATGCCGAACAGGAAATTGATCGTGCCGTCCAGTGGATCGACGATCCAGGTGAAGCCGGAGCGCGACTCGGACGATTCGCCCTCCTCTGCAAGAACGCCGTCGTCGGGCCTTGCCGCGCGGATGATGTCTAGAAGCAAAGCTTCGGAATCGCGATCCGCATCGCTTACCAGGTCGGTGGGCGACGTCTTTGACGAAACCCCCTCCGCAGGTTGGCGGAACCGTTCGTACAAGAGATCGCCCGCCGCGGCCGAGGCGCGGATCGCCAGCTCGGCCAGCGTGTCGGCATCACTCATCCTGTGACGCTTCCACCTTCTCGAACGCTTTGCGAGCCGCGATCAGAACCGGATCCCAGACGGGGGCGAACGGAGGTGCGTACGCGAGGTCCATGTTCAGCATGTGATCGACGGTCATCTCGTTCCACAACGCGGCGGCGAGCACGTCGATGCGCTTCGCGGCGCCTTCCTTGCCGATGATCTGGGCTCCGAGGAGGCGACCCGATCGCTTTTCGGCGATGAGCTTCGTCTTGATCGGTGCGGCCCCGGGGAAGTAACCGGCACGGGTGGTCGAGTCCACGACCGCAGTGACATAGCGAAAACCTGCGAGTTGCGCGTCCACCTCTTTCAGGCCGGTTCGTGCAACCTCGAGATCGCAAACCTTCGAGACGGCCGTTCCGACGACCCCCGGGAACGTCGCGTAACCGCCGCCGATGTTGATCCCAGCAACTCGACCCTCTTTGTTCGCGTGGGTCCCCAGTGCGATCGCGACCGGCCTGCGCGAGACGAGGTGAAACTTCTCGGTGCAGTCGCCCGCGGCCCAGACACCGTCGATGCCGGTATGCATCCGACGATCGACGACGATCCCACCCGAGACACCGGTGAGGATGCCAGCCC
>JAXDJM010000153.1:0-3483 GCA_034665605.1 Actinomycetota bacterium
CCACCGACCCCTGCGCGATCAGTGACAAGACCAGCTCGTGGGTCGCGTCGAAGACCTCGGGTTCCTCTTGTCGCAGGGCAACGAGCGAGTTGATGTCGAAGAACCGCCGGTAGTCGAGCTCTTGAACGGCGGTGCGCCAGTACGCCAGACGGTAGTGCTGCGCTTCGAGCAACTCGTGAAGCGCATCTGGGTCCCCGTTGATGCGTTCCAAGGCATCGTCCACGGCCCCATCGATCTCGATCAAGTCCCTTACCGAGCTGGGAGATAACGGAAGGCTGTGCTCGTAATAGGTCACCACGAGCTCGTCGTCGTTGCGCTCGATGGTGATCTCGCCGCGATCCAGGACGCGGCCATAGTGATCGCCCAGGATCGGCATCAGGATGAGATCGGCCAGCTTGGGCTCGGGTGGCTCCCAGTCGATATCAAAGAACGTCGCGTATCTGCTTAGTCGTCCATTCTTCAAGACGTCCCACCACCATCTGTTCCGGCGCGACGAGATCGCCATGTGGTTGGGGACGATGTCGACGATGTGTGAGATGCCGGCCGCTTTCAGCGCGGCAACCATCGTTTCGTGACCTTGCGTGCCCCCCAGTTCGGCGTTAAGGCGAGTGTGGTCGAGAACGTCGTATCCGTGAGTGCTGCCCGTTCCCGCTTGTAGATACGGTGAGCAATAAAGATGGGTTACGCCGAGCGACGCGAGATAGGGAGCGATCCCCGCGACGTCGTAGAAATTGAATCCTTCGTGTAGCTGTACGCGATAAGTCGCCAGGACGTCACGCGTCACGGCGGAGCACCTGCAGAGAGCGGCCCTCTACGGCGACCGTTTCTCCGGCCTTGCAAACCTTTGGCGGTTGCTCGGGCGAATCTTCCGACGTATCGAGGTCGACGATCCACTCGTCGCCCCACTCCCTCTTCGGAAGCGTGAACTCGATCGTGTCGCCGTACGCGTTGAACAGCATCAGGAAACTGTCGTCGGTCACTTTTTCGCCGTGAGGGCCGGGGTCGGGCAGTGCGTCGCCGTTCAAGAAGACACCGATGGATTTCGCGGAGCCCTCCTGCCATTGCTCCTCGGTCATCTCGAGACCGTCCGGGTTGAACCAACCGATGTCCGAGACTCCGCTGCCATGCAGAGGCCGGCCGCGGAACCATCCGCGCCGCCTGAACGTTGGATGCCGGCGACGGAAATCCATCGCTCTGCGGGTGAAGCCGAGCAGCGCGAGGTTCTCGTCGCGGTCGGACCAGTCGAACCACGAGATCTCGTTGTCCTGGCAATAGGCGTTGTTGTTGCCGTGCTGGGTCCGGCCCATCTCGTCACCGCCCAAGATCATCGGGACCCCCTGTGACAATGCAAGGGTTGCGATGAAGTTTCGCTTCTGCTTCGCCCGCAACGCGTGGACGCTCGGGTCGTCGGTGTCACCCTCGACCCCACAGTTCCAGGACTTGTTGTTGTCGTCGCCGTCGCGGTTGTCTTCGCCGTTGGCCTCGTTGTGCTTGTCGTTGTAGCTGACGAGATCGTCGAGCGTGAATCCATCGTGCGCCGTGACGAAGTTGATGCTTGCGGCCGGTGACCGACCGTCACCCTGGTACAGATCGGAGCTCCCGGTGAATCGGAATGCGAACTCGGCGAGACTCGAATCGTCGCCTTTCCAGTAGCCACGGACGGTGTCGCGATACTTACCGTTCCACTCCGACCACAACGGCGGGAAGTTGCCGACCTGGTATCCACCGTCACCGACGTCCCACGGCTCCGCGATCAACTTCAGCTCGGACAGGACCGGATCTTGATGGATGATGTCGAAGAACGCGGACAGCCGGTCGACGTCGTACAGGCCTCGCGCTAGAGCTGCCGCCAGATCGAATCGGAAGCCGTCCACATGCATCTCGACGGCCCAGTAGCGCAGGCTGTCCATGATCAACTTCAGCGTTTGTGGAAGTCGGACGTTCAGAGTGTTGCCGGTGCCGGTGAAGTCCATGTAGTAGCGCGGATCGTCGTCGACCAGCCGGTAGTAGGTCGCGTTGTCCACTCCGCGGAAGCTCACCGTCGGTCCCAGGTGGTTGCCCTCGCCGGTGTGGTTGTAGACGACATCGAGGATCACTTCGATCCCTGCCGCGTGTAGCGCCTTCACCATTGCCTTGAACTCGTTGACCTGCTGGCCGCACCCGCCCGACGCGCTGTATCCGCTGTAAGGAGCGAAATATCCGATGGAGTCGTAGCCCCAGTAGTTCCTCAGCCCCCGATCCACAAGGAACTGAGGGTGGAGGAAGTGGTGCACGGGCATGAGCTCGACGGCGGAAACTCCGAGAAGCTGTAGGTGCTCGATCGTCGCGTCGTGGCCTAAGCCCGCATACGTGCCGCGGAGCTCCGGCGGGACCGAGGGACAGGTGATGGTCATCCCTTTCACATGCGTCTCGTAGATCACCGTGTCGTGCCACGCGGTTTTGGGGGCCGCGTCGTCGGCCCAGTAGAAGGAGTCGTCGACCACGACAGATTTAGGGATGCGGCCTGCGTCGTCTGTATCCGAGGGCGACAGGTCCTCTGCCGGGTCGCCGATGGCGTAGCCGAAAACCTCAGGGCCCCAATCGACATCGCCTTCGATCGCCCGGGCGTAGGGGTCGATCAGCAACTTCGATGGGTTGTACCTGAGACCGTGGGTCGGATCGTGGGGGCCACGGACCCGGAAACCGTAGCGTTGGCCCGGCCCGATGCCGGGGACGTAGCCGTGCCACACAAACGCGCGAACTTCCGTCAGCCGAACCCGCTCCTCGCTGCCGGATCCATCGAACAGGCACAGCTCGACCGCCTCCGCGCCGCTCGAGTAGACGGCGAAATTCGTACCCTCTCCGTCCCACGTCGCGCCTAGGGGGGTTGCGGTTCCCGGCCACAGATCCATGGCGACGCAGCCTATGGTTTGCGCAACCACTGGCCGACCGCCCTGAGAGTGGTCAGGAATCTGGGCTATTGAGGTGGGAATGGTCCCGCCGAAGGCGCTAGCGGAGCGCGCCGTGGCGGAAGGCCGAAGGCAAGGATCGCGGCGAAGCCGCGAAACTTGTCCGTAGGCAGCATGGAACTAGGGCGCCAGATCGGCTTGCATCACCGTCGAGCCGGTGAGAGCGGGGTCGCCGTCCTCGCGTTCGAGCCGGATCTCGACGTGCGGGTACTCGGACGGGTCCACCCCGACGAACAGCGGGAACACGGTTTGGCGATCGGTCAGCACTCGGAACGATCCCGCCATCGTGCGCCGGCCGTCGGCTCCCGACATCCCTACCTCGTAATGGACTCCCGGGGGAGTGCTCGGTAATCCAGGGGCGTGGATCACCAGCCGGTAGTAGTCGGGCGGGTTGTGCCACAAGTCGCCGTCGGCAGCGCCACTGGTACTCGGCCCTTGGAAGTGGAGCGACGTCAACTTCACGCCGATGGGACCGGCCGCCTGGTGGATGGTTCTGATGCGGCCCGCCAGTTCGTTCTCTTGGCCGTGCCAGTAC
>JAXDJM010000154.1:0-6437 GCA_034665605.1 Actinomycetota bacterium
ATGGGCATCGCCGACCCCGAACGCCGCGCCCGCTTCGTCGACAAGATCGAAACCTTCCGCCGCTTCAGCGACTAACTTTGGGCTACGCCACTCTTGCGTAGCTGGTACTGCCGTCCTCCGAAGCTTCAGGGATTGATCGTCGGCTTCGCCGCTCCAGACGGACGTCCCTCACTCACCACGCTCCGCTCCTCGTAAGTGGCCCTCGCGCCGGCTTCGCCGGGGCATTGGACCACTTAATTCGAGAGGGTTCGCTCCGGGACGTCCGTCTTCCGCGGCTTCGCTTTCTAGCTAGACCGTGGGTGGCGAAGCTGCTCGGGAGAGCTAGCCGGCGGTTGGGGCTGGCATCACACCGAGTTGCTGCATCATCAGAGCGTTGTCGGTTACGCCCCAGTGCGCGTATGCACGGGAGCCGCGCAGGGCGATCACGTCGATCGTCTGTACGTCTATGGATTTTCCCGTGGCCGGCATACCCATCATCTCGCCGGTGTTCGTTCCCTGGACCCTGATGCGGCACCAGACCTTGTCACCTTCTGCTGCAACGTCTTCCTGGGTCATGGTGAGGTCGGGAAACGCGGTCAGCAGACGGCCGAACCACTCCATAACGCCTGCCTTATCGGGCGTTAGGCCGTACTGCGTAATGTCTTCGTGCTCGACGAAATCGTCCGTCAAGAAGTCTTTGAAGTGGTCGATGTTGTGCGCGTTGATGACCTCCTCGTAGAACTCCTTCACGCGGGTCTTGTTTTCTTCCGACATAACGGGCTCCTTTGCCTCGATGACTCGGACCCTTACCAGCCAACATCCGATCGGGTCCGGCGTCTACGGGGTCGGCGCGCTAAAGGAGGCGCTTTTCGCGGTCTTCAGGAGGGCCGTGCCCTATATGCCGAGCTAGCCGGCGACGCGGAAGATCACGGCGTCGCCTTGTCCGCCGCCGCCGCATAGGGCCGCCGCTCCGATGCCGCCTCCGCGCCGCTTGAGCTCGTGCAAGAGCGTCACCGTTAGACGGGCCCCGGTGCAGCCGATCGGATGACCTAGAGCGACCGCTCCCCCGTTCACGTTGACCTTGTCTTCGCCCGAGCCGTTGAACAGCATGTGCGCCGAATGGAGCGCGACCGCTGCGAACGCTTCGTTGATCTCGACAAGATCGAGATCGCTCGGTGACATTCCCGCTTTCTTGAGCGCGGACTGCAGTGCGAGGGCGGGAACGGTGTGGAGGTATGGAGGCTCGTCCGCGGACATCCCATGAGCGACGATCTCGGCTATCGGCTCGAGGCCCAGCTCGGAAGCTCGTTCTGTGCTCATCACGACTAGCGCCGCGCCGCCATCGGATATCTGCGAGGCGTTCCCCGCGGTGATCGTTCCATCGGGACGGAACGCCGGCTTCAGCTTGGCGAGTGATTCGGCAGTTGCGTCTGCTCGCACGCCCTCGTCGACCTCGAATGCAACCGGATCGCCTTTTCGCTGAGGAACCCACACGGGAACGATCTCTTCGGCGAACCGTCCGTCGTCGATCGCCTTAGCAGCACGCTGGTGCGAGCGCGCTGCCCATGCGTCTTGGGCCTCGCGCGAGATCTTGAACTCTTGATTGACATCGTCGGATTGGTCACCCATGTGCTTGTTGGTGAATGCATCCCACAAGCCGTCGTGGATCATGGAATCGACGACCTTGCCGTCGCCCATGCGGAACCCGGTGCGCGCTTTCGGCAATAGATAGGGCGCTTGGTCCATCGACTCCATGCCCCCGGCGATCGCGACCGAGATCTCGCCGGCTCTGATGAGTTGATCGGCGAGCGCGATCGCGTTGAGACCCGACAGACACACCTTGTTGATCGTGATGGCCGGAACGCTCTTGGGGACCCCGGCCTTGACGGCCGCTTGTCGTGCGGTGATCTGTCCGGCACCGCCTTGGAGAACCTGCCCCATGATCACGTAGTCGATCTGTTCGGTGTCTACGCCCGAGCGCTCGACCGCACCGCGGATAGCGGCCGCGCCGAGATCGACCGCGGGAACTCCCGCTACCGCTCCTTGGAACTTGCCGATCGCTGTTCGAGCAGCGGAAACGATGACCGATGTCATGGAAGACTCCTTTCCCGGTGCTTCGGCGCGCCGAGGTCACCATTCTAGGAGGCGCTAGATGACGGTTCGTTTCGACACCGATGGGCCCGTAGCGGTGGTCGAGATCGACCGCCCGGAGGTCCGCAACGCCGTAGACGGTCCCACCGCGCGGGCGCTCGTCGAGGCCTTCGAGAGATTCGACGCCGACGCCGAGCTGGCGGCGGCCGTGCTCCATGGGGCGGGAGGCACCTTCTGCTCCGGGGCCGACCTCAAGGCGATGGCGAACGACCCTGGGCGAGCGAATCCGATCGATCCCGAGGGGATCGCGCCGATGGGTCCGAGCCGCATGGTCTTGAGCAAACCCGTGATCGCTGCGGTCGAGGGGTACGCCGTCGCGGGCGGGATGGAGCTTGCCCTGTGGTGCGACCTTCGAGTCGCCGGTGCCGGCGCTACCTTCGGGTTCTACGACCGTCGTTGGGGAGTGCCCCTGATCGACGGCGGCACCGTAAGGCTCCCTCGGCTGATCGGGCACAGCCGCGCGATGGACCTGCTGTTGACCGGCAGAGCGGTTGGCGCCGAGGAAGCACTGGACATCGGCCTCGTTAACCGAGTCGTCGAATCGGGAGCCGCTCTCGACGAAGCCATCGCGCTGGCAAGCGAGTTGTCGCGCTTCCCGCAGGCCGTGATGCGAGCCGATCGCCTGAATGCGATCGAACAATGGGGCTATCCGCTCCCCGATGCCATGCGCGTTGAGTTCGGCCGAGGAACTAAAGCCGGTGCGGAGTCGGCCGCGGGAGCCGCTCGGTTCGCGTCCGGCAAGGGACGACACGGCTCGTTCGACGACCTCTAGGATTTAGCCGTGTCCGAGATCCGGAAGATCGAGCACATCGCGCTTGCCGTTGGCGATCTCGACGCCGCGCTCGCGCACTACCGCGACATCTGGGGTATCGAAGCTTCGCACCGCGAGCGGGTCGAGGATCAGGGTGTCGAAGAAGCGATGTTGTTAGTCGGCGACACGTATCTTCAATTGCTTGGCGCAACCGGCCCCGACACGACGGTTGCGAAGTTCATCGAGCGACGAGGCGAGGGCCTCCACCACATCGCGTACGAGGTCGACGATCTGGAATCCACGCTGCAAGAGTTGAAGGACCGGGGCGTCCCGCTGATCGACGAGCATCCTCGTCGCGGCGGTCGCGGCCACATGGTCGCCTTCGTTCACCCGAAGGGCAACCACGGTTTGCTCGTCGAGCTGATCCAGGCCCCCACGAGTGAGTGAGCCGACCCCACCCGTATCTCCTCTAGCCCGTAAGGATTTCCGCCGGCTGCTCGGCATCTCGTTCACCGTCGCACTTGGTTTCGGGATGGTCGTGCCGGTCTTGCCCTTGTACGCCCGGTCGTTCGGAGTGAGCCTCGCCGCCATCAGCTTGGTGCAAGTGGTGTTCGGGCTCACGCGTTTCTCATTCGGTCTCGGCGCGGGCCTTGTCGTCGACCGCTACGGCGAGCGAGCGTCGACGATCGCCGGCCTGCTGATCGTGTCGGCATCGTCGTTCGCCGCTGCCCTTTCGACCAACTTCTTTCAGCTGGTAGTGACGCGAGGTTTCGGAGGGATCGGCTCGGCGCTCTTCATCAACGGGATGATGAGCCGCATCCTCAAGATGATCGAACCCACTGCGATGGCGCGCGCAACCGGAGCGTTCCGCTCGTCCTTCTTGCTTGGGATCGGCGCGGGGCCGGCGCTGGGAGGAGTGGTCGCCGCTCGGTTCGGGCTCGCGTCGCCGTTCTATTTCTACGGAGTGGGCCTTATCGCGGCTACCGCGATCGCCTACATCGTCATGGCCGGAGGCCCGGCCCACGTCAGACCGGCGCGGCGGTCCCCGATCGATGCCTTGCGCGCGGCGCGACCGTTATTCAAAGACGTGCGGTACGACGCAGCCTTGCTCGCGACCTTCGTTGGGTGGTGGACGATCGCGGGACCCGCACAGATCTACGGAGTGATCTTCGCTCGGGATCAGCTTGGGTTTTCCAAAACCCACATCGGGGTCGCGCTGACGTTGTTATCGGTCGGGGAATTCCTGATCCTGCTCGTCGCGGGTCGCGCCGCCGATCGCTTCGGGCGGCGCGCGGTGTTGGTACCGGCGCTTGCCGTCACGGGAGCGGCGTGCGCGTTGTTCGGACAGATCCAGGGCGCGCCGTGGCTCATCTATGTCTTGATGTTGTGTTTGGGAGCCGGGATCGGCGCGGGCGGAGTCTCTGCGGGCGGTCTGCTCGCGGACTCGATCCCGACAGAAGGCTCGGGCGCCGCCGTGGGCCTCAACCAGATGGCCGGCGATCTCGGGTATCTGATCTCACCTGCCGCGTTCGGAGCACTCGCCGAAGGAGCATCGTTCGCAACCGCTTACCTCGCCGCCGCCGTCCCCGCGGCCGTGGTGCTGGCCGTCGCCCTCCGCTTGCCCGGCAACCGCTCGGGCCGAGGCGCGAATGAGGACGATCCCTCCGCCGCTCTGACCCCCGCGCAACCCGTGACATGACCCTTCTTTTCGCCGCACGCCCCGCTGAGCGCGTTGCTCAGCGAAAAGAACCTTGCATCCCGGCGATTGCAGTTCTGATTCGATCCGCAGCGATGGCAGATCGCTTGTCGATGTCGGTCGACGTGATGTGAAGGGTCCTCCATCCTTCTGCAGCAATCTTGCTTAGCCGGACCCGATCGCGCTCCCAATCAGATCGGCTGGAGTGAAACCTGTAGCCATCGACTTCGATCGCCACCTTTAGGTCTGGGTACGCAAAGTCAACGCGTGCCAGAAACTCACCAGAAGCGGACGCGATGACATGCTGACATCGCGGCATCGGCAGGTCGAAGTGTTGGATAAACAAAAGAAATCTGGTCTCCAGTACGCTTTCAGGAATCGCCGATAGGGCGTCGATCTTTTCCACTACCGCTCGCATGGTCGCAATTCCTCGATGGCCCTTTCCACCCTTCTCCAGACGGGACCGGATCAAAGGAAGAGCGGTGAGGCGCTTGCGCAGGGCCTCGTGCACGGCCAGCTCCAAAGATTCCTCTCTGGTGACAGCCGCAAGATCAAAAAGTGTCCGGGTTGGGGACGTCACCCTGAATGGGGTTCGGTGGACGATGTCCTCAGGGGGCATGTGATCGGTGAAGTGGCACACGACGCCCGTCGCGGAAACTCGCTTCGCGACCAATATCTCAACAGCACGAAATTTCGTATCTAGCAGGTCCCAATAGCGAGCGGCAGATCGATGGGAAAGGCATGACCGGTCTCCGGCCCACAAAAGCGCCGCAACGCAGTGCTGCTCCCACGAGCAGGGGTACTCGGCTAGGAGGTACACCGATTGGCGCCACAGCAGCCATTCGCCTGATTGACACCGCCGATGGATCCCGGCCCGAGACAGTCCGGCTTCCATCGCCTGAGCCCTCGATATGACGCCGAACAGCCCACCAGCGACCTGCCTGGCAAGAGCAATTCCCCGCTGCTGCCCTTCTTTTCGCCGTACGTCTCGCTGAGCGCGTTGCATAGCGAAAAGAAAGCCGATCGGGGGCCGAAGAGCTGTGATTGCAAACACTCGTGGGTTAGCGTCGGCGCGGTGAGCGGGCGCGCGTATGACGAGAGCGGGGTCGGGGGCCAGGGCGAGGCGCTCTCGGCGATCCTCAGGCACCTTCAGCCCACCCTCGCCTTCCCCGAGGGCGTCGAATCGCTGACCGGCTTCGGTCATTACGCGAGCGTTCTCAAGATCGCTCCCGAGCTCGCTCTCGCTATCACGACAGACGGCGTGGGATCGAAAACCCTCATCGCTTCGGCAATGGGTCGCTACGACACAATCGGTTTCGATTGCATCGCGATGAACGTGAACGACATCATCTGCATCGGAGCTCGCCCGATCGCGATGGTCGATTACTTGGGCGTCAACACGCTCGACCGCTCGATCACCGAAGAGATACTCCGAGGTCTCGCCGCGGCAGCGAAGGAAGCCGGTATCGCGATCCCGGGTGGGGAGCTCGCACAGCTCCCGGAGGTGATCGGTGGGACATCCTCGATAACGAACCTCAACGTCGTTCAGCCGGACCGGAACGCGTTCGATCTCGTCGGAGCGTGCGTTGGCTTGATGCACCCGAACGACCTTCTGCTCGGCGATCGCGTGCGTCCGGGGGATGTTGCGATCGGGTTCGCGGCGTCGGGCATCCACTCCAACGGGCTGACCCTTGCCCGGCGCGTGCTGCTACACGACGCGGGTTACTCGCTCGACGACGAGATCCCAAACCTCAATGGAACGCTCGGCGAAGAGCTCTTACGCCCGACGGAGATTTACGTGAATGCGGTGACCGCGCTGCGTGCTGCCGGCGTCGACATCCACGGGTTGGTCCACATAAC
>JAXDJM010000155.1:0-5306 GCA_034665605.1 Actinomycetota bacterium
TCCTGAACGTCGAGCGCGCGCGTCTCGCGAAGATCCTCGAAAACAAAGAGGTTCAAGCGATCATCACCGCCATCGGTACCGCGATAGGTGAAGACTTCGACATCTCGAAGTGTCGCTACCACAAGATCGTGTCGATGGCCGATGCCGATGTCGATGGGGCGCACATCAAGACGTTGTTGCTAACGCTCTTCTTCCGCTATCTGCCGGAGCTCATCGATGCCGGTTACGTGTACGTCGCGCAACCGCCTTTGTACCGTGTGAAGTACAAGGGCAAGGTCCACTACTTCATGACCGACGACGAGCTTGACGCCTTCAAAGCGGCCCAGAACGGAACGCGTATCGAGGCGTCTCGGTTCAAGGGGCTGGGCGAGATGAACCCGTCCGAGCTCTGGGACACGACGCTCGACCCCGATCAGCGGACGCTGTTGCGCGTCACGATGGAAGACGCCGCCGCCGCCGAGGAGCTGTTCTCAACGTTGATGGGCGAGGACGTCGAAGACCGGAAGAACTTCATCCAGCGCAACTCCAAAGACGTCCGCTTCCTCGATATCTAAGGACCGACATCAGTGCCGAAGGAACCGTTCCAGAACAAGCTGCCCGATGCCGGTGACGACGGCGGCGCGCACGCCGTGCAAGAAGTCACCATCGAGGAGGAAGTCGCCCACTCGTTCCTCGAGTACGCGATGTCGGTCATCGTCAGCCGCGCACTGCCCGACGTGCGCGACGGCCTGAAACCGGTTCATCGCCGGATCCTCTATTCGGGCCTCGAAGCTGGGCTGCGTTCGGATCGGCAGCATCGGAAATGCGCAGCGCTCGTCGGCGATGTGATGAAGAAGTACCACCCCCACGGCGACCAGGCGATCTACGACGCTCTGGCGCGGCTCGCGCAGGACTTCTCGACCCGCTACATGTTGATCGATGGGCAGGGGAACTTCGGATCCATCGATGGCGACGCCCCCGCGGCCCAGCGGTACACGGAATGCCGGCTGTCATCGCTTGCGATGGAGATGGTGCGCGACATCGACGAGGAAACCGTCGACTTCGGGCCCAACTACGACGGTTACGAGTCCGAGCCGCTGGTGTTGCCGTCGCGCTTCCCGAACCTTTTGGCGAACGGTTCGGCCGGCATCGCCGTCGGTATGGCGACGAACATCCCTCCACACAACCTCGGCGAGGTGATCGACGCGATCCTCGATCTCCTCGAGCATCCCGACATCGCGGCGGATGCAGACCAGGCGCTCAAAGTGTGCATGAAGCACATCAAGGGCCCGGACTTTCCGACGGGGGCCCTCATCATCGGTCAGCAGGGGATCCGGGACGCGCAAACCACGGGCCGGGGCTCGATCAAGATGCGCGCCGTTTGCGAGATAGAGGAAGGGCCGAAGGGAAACCCGCGCGTCATCGTGACGGAGCTTCCGTACCAGGTGAACAAGGCCCGGCTTCAAGAGAAGATCGCCGAGCTCGTAAATGCGAAAGACCGCAAGCTCGAAGGCATCGCCGATCTGCGGGACGAGTCGTCGGACCGCGGCGGCATGCGGATCGTGATCGATCTCAAACGCAACGCAGTTCCACAGGTCGTTCTGAACCAGCTCTACAAGCGAACGCAACTCCAGGACACGTTCGGCGTGAACACGCTGGCCCTCGTCGACGGAGTGCCGCGCACGCTGACTATCGGCGAAGCGATCCAGGAGTACATCACTCATCAGGTAGACGTGATCGTTCGACGGACGCGCTATCGCTTGCGGAAAGCCGAAGAGCGTTCGCACATCCTCGAAGGCCTCATCATCGCTCTCGATCACATCGACGAGATTGTCGCTCTGATCCGAGCTGCAGCCGACACAGAAGAAGCCCGTCTGGGTTTGATCGCGCGCTTCGGTTTGACCGAGATACAAGCCCAACACATCCTCGACATGCCACTGAGACGTCTCACGGCTCTCGAGCAGGACAAGATCCGCGAGGAGCATGCGGAGCTACAGAAGACGATCAAGGAATTGCGCTCGATCCTGAACGATCCCGCGAGAGTGCGCGCCGTGATTGGCGAGGAGTTACGCGATATCAAGCGTCGGTTCGCGGACCCTCGTAGAACGAAACTGATGCCGGACGAGGGCGAGTTTGACATCGAGGATCTCATCGCGGACGAAGACCTAGTCGTCTCGGTGTCCCGCGACGGTTACGTGAAGACGGTTCCACTCGACACGTACAAGCGTCAGGGCCGCGGCGGCCGCGGCGTTCGAGGTGCCGCGCTCAAAGAAGGCGACATCGTCGAGCACCTGCTCAGCACGACGGCCCATGCCTACCTCTTGATGTTCTCTAGCAGCGGACGGGTGTACCGGCTGAAGGCTCATGAGATCCCAAAGCGCGATCGAACCGCCCGCGGGACGGCTGTGGTCAACGTGGTCGCGATGCGGCCCGACGATCGTGTTGCAGCTGTGATCGACACGCGCGACTACGAGACGAACCGGTACCTGCTGATTGCGACCAAGCGTGGGATGGTCAAGAAGACACTGTTCCGCGAGTACGACTCATCTCGGCGCGAGGGCATCATCGCGTTGAATCTCCGTGATGGAGACGAAGTCGTTCGCGTACGACCATCATCCGGCAAGAACGACGTCCTCCTCATCACCAAGAAGGGCAAAGCCATCAGGTTCTCCGAAGAGAAGGTGCGCCCCATGGGACGGACGGCCACAGGCGTGATCGGGATCCGCTTGGATCCGGACGACGAGGTCGTCGCGTCGGACGTGATCGAGTCCGGTGAAGAGCTCCTTGTGGTGACCGAATTCGGTTATGGGAAACGGACAAAGCTTACGGAATTCCCCCGAAAGGGCCGCGGCGGCAAGGGCGTGATCGCCGCGAAACTCACCAAACCACGCGGGCAGATCGCCGGGGCTTCGGTAGTGACACCGGGCGATGAGGTGTTCCTCATCTCGGACGACGGTGTGGTGATCCGTATGGCGGTTAACACGATCTCTCGGCAGGGCCGCCCCGCTACCGGGGTACGCGTGATGAACCTCGATCCGGGAACCCGCGTTGCGGGCGTAGCGCCGGTGGTGGGCGAAACCGAAGAGGGCCAGGGCAAGCTCACTTAACCGGTGTGCACGCCCCCAAAGTCGGCATGCACAGGACTTTTCTTCCATACTGACAATCGCAAGCCACACGACCAGGGGGATCAGTGGCGACCGGTGACAGACCTCCGGGCAGATGGGAGACCGAAGCGACGACTCCAACGGGGGGACACCTACCTCCCGACAACAGCGCGTCCGGGTCCCTTTTCGAGCCGCTCGACCCCTATCCCGTTACCGAGCCGCCCCTCGACCCTCCGCCCATCGCGCGCCCCCCGGGCAACATCCCAACGGTCAGGCAGCGGCCTTCTCTACGTCGCCGGCTCCCGATAAGGCGCGTTAAAAGGACGCTTCGTCACATCGATCCGGTGAGCGTCCTGAAGTTATCGGCGTTCTATTACGCGGTGTTCCTCGTCATCTGGATGCTGTTCGCCGCGGTCGTCTATTTCATCCTCAAATCGGCCGGTACCTTCGACAAGATCGAGAAGATCGCTACATCGTTTGCGTTCTCGTTGCATCTCCACATCACTTTGCTGTGGGTGGAGAAGTGGGCCTTCTTGATCGGCCTGGTCTTCTTGGTGATCGCCTCCATCGTGAATCTCTTCCTCGCGTTCGTGTACAACTTCGCGGCCGACATCGTCGGCGGGGTCGAGCTCACGTTCATGGAGAAGGACCTCTAGAGTCCCCGATCGCATGAGCGATTCGATGATCTCGTTGCGCGACGTGTCGAAGGCGTTCGACGACGGAACTCCAGCCGTCGATCATCTATCTCTCGATATCGCCCGCGGCGAGACTGTCGTTCTCGTCGGGCCTTCTGGCTGCGGGAAGACAACGACGATGCGGATGATCAACCGCCTCATCGAGCCCACATCCGGAGTGATAGAGATCGACGGGAACGATGTGTTGAGCCAAGACCCCGTTACGTTGCGCCGAGGTATCGGCTACGTGATTCAGAGCATTGGGCTGATCCCACACAGAAGCGTCGCCGACAACATCGCGATGGTTCCGTCTCTGTTGGGCTGGGACGAGACGAAGATCGCTGCGCGGACCCGAGACCTCGTCGAGATGTTCGAGCTCGACTCTGAGTTGATGGACCGGTATCCCGCGGAGCTATCGGGCGGTCAACGTCAGCGAGTCGGCGTTGCGCGAGCGCTCGCTGCGGACCCACCTGTGATGTTGATGGATGAACCGTTCGGAGCTGTAGACCCCATCGTCAGAGCTCGCCTGCAAGACCAATTTCTCGGGATCCAGAATGAGTTGAAGAAGACGATCGTCTTCGTGACTCACGACATCGACGAGGCGATCAAGATGGCCGATCGCATCGCCATCCTCAACAAAGGGGCGCGGATCGAGCAGTACGCCACCCCGGAGGAGATACTGCGCGCCCCGGCGAGCGATTTCGTAAAGCGGTTCGTCGGCTCCGAGCGTGGATTGAAGCGTCTTGCCTTGATCACGGTGGGCGACATCGAGACCGAGCCGGGTCCAGTGGTGCCGGCGGATGCAACTGTTGATGAGACTTTGGCGGAGATAGATCGCGGCGGGTTCGGGTGGACGAGCGTGGTTTCCGGTGGCGATCTGCTCGGCTGGGTCGATCGCGACTCATTGAGTGGCGCAGCGACTGCCGCAGACGGCCACCCCCGCCCCTTCAGTGCGTACGTGACGTCCCAGAGCTCTCTTCGACAAGCTTTGGATTCGATCGTCACCTCGCGCACGCAGGTCGCGGTCGTCCTCGGGGAGGGTCAGCGTTACGAAGGGATACTCACGCTCGAGAAGATCTCGCGGGAGATCGTCGCGTGACGGTGGCGCAGGGATCTTTCCAGCAGCCGTTGATCCTGTGGAGTTGGATCGGCGATAACCGAGCCGAGATCCTTCATCGAGTCATCGAGCACGTCGAGCTGACCGCGATCGCCGTGTTCCTGGGTCTGCTCATCTCGTTTCCGCTGGCGATCTACGCGTATCGCCACCGGCGCGCGTATGGACCGATCGCAGTGATCACGGGCATCCTCTACACGATCCCGAGCCTGGCCCTCTTCGCGTTCCTGGTCGCTTACACCGGTCTAACCGTGACAACCGCCGAGATTGGCCTCGTCAGTTACACCCTTTTGATCCTGATCCGCAACATCGTTGCCGGACTCGCCGCGGTTCCCGCGGAGGCGCGCGAGTCGGCGATAGGAATGGGCTACTCGCGCAGACAGTTGCTGTGGCGGATCGAGATCCCACTGGCCCTGCCGGTCATCATCGCCGGCG
>JAXDJM010000156.1:0-7499 GCA_034665605.1 Actinomycetota bacterium
AGCGATACGGAGCGCGCAACGCAACGCTCCGTTCGGATCGAAGATCGAGGTCGAAGTGTCCGATCTTGCCGAGGTGCGCGACGCATTAGAAGAGAAAGCCGACATCCTTTTGTTGGACAACATGACATCCGATGAAGTGCGCGCGGCGGTAACCGAGATCAGGGGCCGCGCCTTGGTCGAGGTATCCGGCGGCATCACCCTCGGCAACGTCCGCGACTATGCGTTGCCCGGGGTCGATTTCATCTCCGTGGGTGCGTTGACGCACTCGGCCCCCACTTCCGACGTCGCGCTCGAGATCGAGCACTGATGGTGCTGACACCGGAGGCTCTGGCCGAAGGAACCACGGAATCGTGGGCCGAAGAGGTCCGCGCTCTCGCTCGGCACGAGGACGCGATCATCGTTGCTCACAACTACCAGGTTCCCGCCATCCAGGATGTTGCCGACTACGTCGGAGATTCACTCGAGCTGTCGCGGATCGCCGCGGAGACGGACGCGCCGACGATCGTGTTCTGTGGCGTGCACTTCATGGCCGAGACGGCGAAGATCCTTGCACCGGACAAGCGGGTCCTTATCCCGGATCCGCAAGCGGGATGCTCACTCGCGGCGTCGATCACCGCAGACCAGTTGCGCGAGTGGAAAGCCGAGCACCCCGGCGCAGCAGTCGTTATGTATGTGAATACCTCAGCGGAAGTCAAAGCCGAGACCGACTATTGCTGCACGTCGGCGAACGCCGTCACGGTTGTCCGATCCATACCGGAGGACCAAGAGATCCTGTTCGGCCCCGACATGTTCCTCGGCGCACACGTCGAGCGCGAGAGCGGGCGGAAGATGCATGTCTGGATGGGCGAATGCCACGTGCATGCCGGCATCGAGCCCTCCGACATCCAAAGAACCATGGCCGAGTACCCCGACGCAGAGCTTCACGTTCATCCCGAATGCGGGTGCTCGTCACAATGCATGTATCTGTTGTCGACGGGCGATCTCCCCGCCGACCGTACGTTCGTGTTGGGGACCGGGGGCATGGTTCGTAGAGCCCGCACGTCCGAGGCGAAGGAGTTCATCGTCGCGACCGAGACGGGCATGCTGCATCGACTCCGCAAAGAGAATCCACAAGCGCACTACATCCCTGCGAACCCGTCTGCGGTGTGCGGCTACATGAAGATGATCACCCCGGCGAAGCTTCTTCAGACCCTGAAGACCGGGCGCTATGAGGTAACCGTGGATCCCGAGATTGCAGAGCGTGCGCGTCTCGCGATCGAGCGAATGATCGCGATCTCCTAGAGGGTGGAGCACTAGACCTGCTGGCCGGCCCTCCGGTAGGGAGTGGCCGCGATCCCAAGTACCGACGCGATCAAACCCAGAAGAGCGGCCCCCGCAACGAGCGTCAGACCGGCGGCTGCGTGTGCTTCACCCACCACGTTGAGCTTGCGCGATAACACCGAGGAGACGTCACCAAGCCCGCGGTAGTCCGCGATCGCGATGGCTCCGATCACCACTGAAGAGATCAGACCGAGAAGCGCCCATCGACCCTTGGCGCTCACGACCAGCAGCAGTGCTGCGACCAACAGCACGACCCCAGCGATGATGACGATGTTGCCGTCTCTTACATCGAGACCGCCGATCGGCGCACTCGGTCCTTGATGATGTGGCGCCCCGGTCCCCGCTTCCGGAAGGGTGAAATTCACCCAATCCATCACGGAACCGACGATGGCGAGAGCCCCGGCGATACCGATGAGGATCGACGCCACGATCCGCGCGCTGTCGAAGATGTCACGCGTCGGAGGCTGCTGCACGCCGGTTAGCCTACAAGCGTGAAAGAGCCCGGCCGCAGCCTTCTTGCGATCCACGCGCACCCCGATGATGAGTCGTCCAAGGGGGCCGGAACGATGGCCAAGTACGCGAATGAAGGAGTGAGCGTTTCACTGGTGTGCGCTACCGATGGAGCCGAGGGCGACATCCTCAATCCGCGCATGGACAAACCCGGAGTGAAGGAGCGGATGTCGGAGATCCGCAAAGAGGAGCTTGCAGCTGCGTGCAGCATCCTCGGCGTTGCCGAGATCTATTACCTCGGATACCGCGACTCCGGGATGCCCGACACTCCGTCGAACAAACACAAGAACGCGTTCTGGAACGCCTCACCCGACGAAGCGGTCGGAAAGCTGGTCGAGATAATCAGGAAAGAACGACCTCAGGTCGTTCTTTCGTATGACGAATCAAAGGGTTACGAGCACCCGGATCACATCCGCGTCCACGAATGGGGCCGGCAGGCATTTCACGACGCCGGGGACCCCACGAAGTTTCCGGACAAGGGCGAGCCGTGGGCGCCTTCGAAGCTGTACTACTTCGCCACTTTCACCAAAAAACGTATGCAGATCCTGCACGAGGCGATGCTCGCGCGCGGCGGCGAGAGTCCCTTCGGTGGATGGCTCGAAAACTGGGATTCGATCGGATTCGAAGATCCGGAAGTGAGTGCCCAGGTCGACGTTGCCGACTACATCGACCTCCGAACCAAAGCTCTGTTGGCACACGCGACCCAGATAGACCCCGACAGCTTCTGGTTCGCGATCCCAGACGATCTCCAGAAGGAGATCTACCCGTGGGAGGACTACACGCTCATCGAGTCGAGCGTGCAGACATCCCCCCCCGAGTCCGATCTGTTCGCAGGCTTGTGATCGTCAGTCGAGGACGATCGCGGTCTTCGGCTGCAAGTGAAGGCTGTCCGGCCGCTTGGATTCTGCTTCTTTCAGCACGTTAAGGATCTCGTCACCCAGTAGCTCCTCGCGCTCGAATAGTGCGTCGCGAAGGGCCTCGATGAGGTCGCGATTGTTGTCGAGCACGTAGGCGACCTGGTCTTTGTGGAGCTGAAGAAGCTCCTCGACCTCTTTGCGCGCGTCATCGTTCGACAGAACCTTTGCCACCAGGTTCGCCGACGAGCGGACGTCTGAAGAGAACGCTTCGTAAGAGATCAAGGACTTGCCCATCCCGTATGAGCCGACCATCTGCGCGGCCATCTGAGTGGCAGTGGTCAGGTCCGACGATGGCCCGGTTCCCGACTCTCCAAAAAAGAGCTGCTCGGCAGCCATGCCCCCGAGCGCGACCTTCAGCCGTCCTTCGAGCTCGGACTTCGTCTTGGTGAATCTCTCTTCCATGTCGGAATGTGCAAGCAAGCCCAGCGCATTGCGCCGCTTGATGATCGACAGAACCTCGAGCTTGCGCTCTTTGGCACAGAGGTAGGCAGCGACGGCGTGGCCGGCTTCGTGCGTGGCGATGAGGTCGCGCTCGTGTTCCGTGTATGCAACGGGTTGTCCGAGCCCGATCTCTTCCGATAACCGCGCGCGCTGGATGTCGCGCCAGGTCAACTTCTTACGACCGTCGCGGATCGCCCACACGAGCGCTTCGTCGAGGATGTGCTCGAGCATCGCCGGCGAGTACCCGAGCGTCATCGACGCCAGCTCCTCGCGCAGGTTCTCGCGATCCATCTCGGGATCGTGCTGGCGGTGGCCGAGGAAGTAATCGATCAACTCGCGACGACCACTACGAGACGGAAGATCGAAATGCAGGATCCGATCGAAACGCCCAGGTCGCAGCAGCGCGGGGTCGAGAGCTCCCGCCATGTTGGTCGCCCCGATGATCAAGACGTTGGAGTAGGCGGCTTCCTTCTTCTTTATGTGCTTGTCGCGCGGCATGAAGAGGTTTGCGAAGTCGATCAGCTTGTTTCCCATGCGCTGACCCAGCGCCGGCGAGTCGAACGACTGCAGTTGGATGAGCAGCTCGTTGACCATCCCACCGGCGTCCTGGCTGACCATCTTGTGGACGATCGAGCCGGGCTCGGAATGCGCCGTCATCTGAGAGCTGGAGACTCCGCCTCGAGATGCTCCGACCGCGTCGATCTCTGCGATGAAGCCGATCGCTCCGCCCTCTTTGCGAGCGGCCTTCTTGAGTGCCTTGAAGTACGAGCGGATCTTGAACGCCGTCATGCCGAACCACATCGACTGGAAGGCGGGTGCCGACACGAAGAAGAAGGGCACACCCGCTTCGGCCGACATCGCCTTGGCGAGGTGGGTCTTGCCCGTCCCCGGGCTTCCCTCGAACAGGATCCCTCGCCGTGGGTTCCCCCCGAGTTCGTCCTTGAACGACTTGTAAGCAAGGAAGATCTGCAGGCTTCGAGTGACCTCTTCCAGAACCACGTCGATCCCACGCACGTCGTCGAAGCGAAGGTCGATCTCGTCCGGGCTGTACTTCGTGTGGGGGGACCTGCCGTTCATGAACGGCATGGCGACCATGAGGCCCATGGCCATGATGATGGCGAGTGGGAGGATCCACAGCATCGCGTCGGGCCCGAAATGGGGTAGCCCCATGCGCAGAGGGTCGCCCTGGATGTCCCTTTTGAGGATGTAGGCGACGACCAGGAACGCGAGCATCAGGGCTACGTAGACCCGCTTCTTGCGGCTTTTTTCCTGGATGCGGCCGACGTCTGCCCAGTGGTCGGCGACCATCGTCTTGAACGTGTCGGGGGCGAAACCAAGTGTTGCGGCGTTACTCGACGTGTCCTTTTCCACCGGAACCCCCTCGGCTCGACGCCGCCGGAGCGGCAATAACAGGAAGATTCTGGAAGGATACAACTACTCTGCGTGAGGAGCAAAGGATTTTTTCTGGACGTAGCAATAGGCGGCAGGCCCGAGGAAGAAAGGAGCGGCCACGGCCCGCGACAGGGCCGTGGCCAGCCCCACGATCGTGAACGCGTACGTAGGAGAGAAGGGCTCGGCCAGCAACGCGCCGATCCGATCGCAGCAGAAGCCGACGGCGAGCGCAAGGAGCGCGGCGCTCAGGACAACCCCGAGGCGACGACGAAGGGCGCCCACGTCCCACCTGTAGTCCCGCGTCAACGCGGCGCGCCACGCCGCCGGGACCGTGCTCACCCCGTCGCGTCCGTCGTCATCGAAGACTCGTCGAGCTGCTTTGACCCCCAACGGGAGGAGCGCGAGCTCGACGAGCGCGATCGCGCCCGACACGATCCTCGCAACGTCGAGGTCATGCTTGCTTACGCCTTTGACCTCACGCAGTGGAGGGAAGCTCTCGATCTGAGCGTGCAGCTCTCTCACCCCTATCTCGTCTTTGAACGCGACGCTGTAAGCGACGTGAAGAGGCACGGTGACGGCGGCGCACACGAAGAAAAGAGTTGCAAAGTTCCTGAACGTCAGCGCCAAGCCGCGGTCGAGCATTCGGGTCAGTCTAGAGGTCAGACGCGACCGCGACCCGCCCGTAATGTGCTGCCATGCGCGTCCTCTTGTGGCACGGATACCTTTTGTCGGGATCGGGGTCGAACGTGTACACGGCCAACATCGCGAGGTCGTGGCGAGAAGCGGGTCACGACGTGCTCGTGCTCTGTCAAGACCGTCATGCAGGCGACTTAGCTTTCGTCGACGGCACGGGATCGTTCTCCGCCGATAACTCGATGATCGAGTTGTCGGAAACGAGGTCGTCGACGGCACGCGGAAGATGCGTCGTGGCCCGTCCGCAGATCGGGAAGATCCTTCCGGTCTACGTGTACGACGACTACGAGGGCTTCGAGGCGAAACGGTTCGTCGATCTAAGCGATGCCGAGCTCGAGTCGTACACCCGATCCAACGTCGCGGCGTTGGTAACCGCTATCGGCGACTTCGAGCCGGATCTCCTCGTGACGGGTCATGAGGTCATGGGGCCGTTCATCGCCCGGCAGGCCTGCGAGGCAACGGCGCGAAGGTACCTCGCGAAGTTGCACGGCAGCGCTCTCGAATACGCAGTGAAGCTTCAGGATCGATACGTCCAGTTCGCGTCGGCGGGGCTCAACGGCGCAGCGGTGGTCGTCGGGGGAAGCCGGTACATGGTCGACGCTGCGCATCGGGTTGTGCCCGGATGGTCGTCCCGCTCTGCGGTTGTCAACCCGGGCTGCGACGTCGATCTGTTCAAGCCGGACCCTGCACGTCGCAACGAGCGGTTGCGCATCGGCTACGTCGGCAAGTTGATCGCGTCGAAAGGGGTCCATAACCTCCTTGTAGCTCTACCGCTCATCGGCGCGGATCCGTTCGACGTTGTCGTGGTCGGTTATGGAGGCTTCGCCGGGGGCCTCCAACACCTGTGGGACGCCATCCGGACCGGCGACCGCGACCGCGTTCGCGCGATCGCACAGAAAGGGGAAACGGGTCCTTTGGATGCCGTCACCGACTTTGTCGATTCGGGTGCGATGACGGATGCATACATCGCGAGGGCCGCGGAGATCGATGTGAGCTTTCCCGGCCGGCTGGAACATGGTCCGCTGTCCCACGCGCTGGTCGACTTCGACGTCCTTGTTGCGCCGTCGGTCGTTCCCGAGGCGTTCGGCATGGTCGCCGCCGAGGCCGCGGCTTGTGGCGTCTTGCCCGTCGTGCCCGATCACTCCGGCATCGCGGAAGCCGGGGCTGCCGTGGAGGAAGCGATAGACCATCCCGGACTGCTCACCTTTCCTTCAGCCGATCCGATCGCAGGGATCGCCGCCGCCGTCTCGCGCGTTCTGTCCTTGGAGCCCGAAGTGCGCGCGTCGTACGGAGCCCGCGCCGTCGAGCTCGCTCGGTCGCGCTGGTCGTGGAACCACGTGGCGGCGCGACTCTTAGAGCTCGCTCATGTTCAGTCCTGAGCGTCGAAGGCGCTAGCGGAGCGCGCCGTGACGCTCATGTTCGGGCGTAGGGTCGGCGATCGTGAGCTTGTTCACCGCGGACGGCACCGAGAATCGGATGCGCTGGGACCGCCGCGCGCGCCGATGGTCGGAGGCTTGGTACACGACCCTGAACCATCGCGATACAGGCTCGGGCGTGTGGCTTCGCTACACGATGACAGCCGCAACCGGAACCGAGCCTTATTGCGAGCTGTGGGGCTTCTTCTTCGATCCAGAGGGGAAGCGGACCTTCGCCGGTAAGCATCGATTCCCGATCGACCAACTCGGGACCCCGAACGGCCGAGACGACGGCGCGCTCGTGCGGATCGGTGATGCGTGGTTGTCCGAGCGACACATGGAGGGCCGCGTCTCGTCGGACGGCAAGGTGTTCGAATGGTCGCTTGACTTCGAACCTGCACCCAAGGTCTTTCAACACCTACCGCAACGACTTCGACGCCGCGCCGACAAAAGCGCCAATGCTGTCTGTTGTCCGAACCTGGCTGTTCCGTTCACCGGAACCGTGTCGCTCGACGGCGAGTTGCTCGCGTTCGATGGGGACCGCGGTCAGCAATCTCATCGATGGGGCCGCGGCAATGCCGAAACGTGGGCATGGGCGCACTGCTCGAGCTTCGACGGTGGTGAAGACGCGGTGTTCGAAGGACTGGCCGCCCGGTCATCGATCGGGAGCATCCCGGCTCCCACGCTGACTTTTCTCTATCTTCGGCACGAAGAGATGGAGTTGTCGTTCAACAGACTCAAGTGGGCGCTGCGGGCTCGATCGCGATACGAGATGCCGACGTGGGCATTCACGGCACACAACGACGAGTGG
>JAXDJM010000157.1:0-4638 GCA_034665605.1 Actinomycetota bacterium
GCAGCGTGGATACGACGCGGATCTCTTCGCCCAGCGATGCGTACCTACGAGCTACCTCGATCATCCCTGGCTTTTCGAGGAAGCCTCGCTCCCACAGCCAGCGGTTCCTGACGCCCCGTTTCGCCGCCGCCTCTTCGCCGCGATTTTCGAGAGATAACAGAGGCTCCTTTACGAACCCCAGGATCTCGCGCCGCGCTTGGGACTGGATGCGTTCGGTTTGCGCGAGTGTCGCCTCGGTGCCACCGACGATCTCCACGTACGCGTTGGTGACCGATACACCGGCGTCCAACGCTCGGTATTGCTGCGCGAGCTGATGGGATAACCGCCGGCATCCCTCGATCTCTTCCTCGCGATGTCGGATGAGAGTGGGGAATGCCCAGTCCGGAGACGTCATACCGTAACGCGTGGCTTCGCCCGGCAATCTGTTTGCGAGCCCGCGCGTTACGAGACCGTCGAGCAACGCCGATGCTCTGCGCTCGCTCACGTTGAGGGCAGCTGCGATCTCGTCCGGCGTCTTCGGACCTCCGACGATAGTCAGATAAGCGTCGGCTTCGTCACGACTAAGACCGAGTGCTTGAAGGTAACGGGCGAACTGCTGCCGGTCGTCTTGGGAAGAGGATTGCGCTGCCACCGTGTGCCCTCTAGAAGCTGGAGCCGCCCTTCTTGGTCTTCTCTTTCTTAGCGGCGCGTTTCTCTTTGAGGTTCTTCTTCGGTTCCTTCTTGGTGGACTTGCCACCCTTGTCCTTGTTGGCCATAGCCCCTCCTCTAGAGGTTTGTGGTCTAACTGAGAATCATGGGGCCCCGGCGGCTCGTTGCCAAGGTCTCTTGACCATCAGCGGATGCGGGCCCGCGCCTTGCCCTCCTTGCCCATCTGCTTCCACTTCTTCCGAGCCTCCAGGGCCAGGCGCTTGTCCTTGCGGCGTGCCATCGCGTCGAGCTCTCGCTCCTGTTTGCGATAGCTGGCCAGCCGGCCGGCGCCGAGCGTTCCATCCTCTGTGGCTGCGACGACCGCGCAACCGGGCTCGTGCGTGTGCGTGCAATCCCGGAAGCGGCACTGCTCGGCCAGATCGCTGATGTCTGAGAACGTGGAGCCGAGCCCGTCCGAGTCCCACAACTGGAGCTCGCGCATCCCGGGGGTGTCGATCAGGCATCCTCCGTTGGGCAGGACGATCAGCTCGCGGTGAGTCGTCGTGTGCCGGCCCTTGCCGTCCCAGCGCACCTCTTGAACGGTCATCACCTCCGAGCCCATGAGCGCGTTGATGAGGCTCGACTTGCCGACGCCGCTGGGGCCCAGGATGGCTGCCGTGGTTCCCGGCCCGATCCGGGCTGCGATCGCTTCGATACCGGTGCCGGTGGTGTTGCTAACCGCCATGACCTCGGCCCCCGGAGCGATCGCCTCCACTTCGTGGATTGCGTCGTCGACGTCGTCGCACAGATCGGCTTTGGTCAAGACGACGACCGGGAGCGCGCCGGAGTCCCATGCGACCGTCAGGTAGCGCTCGATACGTCTGAGGTTCGGACGATCGTCGAGGCCCGCCGCGACCATGACCAGGTCGACGTTTGCGGCGATGACCTGGCCCTCGCTCTCGAGCCCGGCGACCTTTCGCACCAGCGACGAGCGGCGGGGGAGTATCGCCCGGACCTGGCCCTGATCGGGCCCGACGATCTGCAGCGCGATCCAGTCGCCAACTGCCGGCAGCTCGTCGCGGCCGAGCGCGTCGTGCCGCATGCGTCCGGTGACGGTCGCGGTGACGTCGCCGCTCTCGGTCATTGCTACATATGAACCGCGGTGCTCGGCTCCGATCCGGGCCGCGACCACGTCTTCTTGTTCGTATTGCTCGAACTGCTCGCGCAGCTCGGGCGTGAAGCCAACATCTGGCAGATGCAATGTGGAGAGTCCTCCTCTTATGGGCCGCGCCTTGTGACAGTGAAACGGCACGGATGTGACGGAATGGGAGCGTGAGGCGCCGATAAGCGCCTAGAAGGCAGGTTCCTTCCTCATTGGTGGCTCCTTTCCGCCCGGTCTAGATAAGAAGTCCGGACCTAGAACCCATTATCGACGACCTGCCGCCTATGTCCACGGCGGCACAAGAAATGGTTGCTCGGCGACCGGAGGGGTAGTGGGCGTAAGCCAAATAGCGCAGGGAATCGCTTACAAGTGGCAAATTGAGGGGAAATGTCCTAATCACACAGGGCTAAAGAAGGAGCCGGTCATGATCTCTCGTTCGCTTCGGACAGTCGCCATCCTCACCGTTGTCGTCGTGGTCGCGTCGCTCGCCACCGGGTCTAGTTTCTCGAGCGCGCTCAGACATACGACCCAGATCGCCGCGGCGCAGTGGAAGGCCGCGCACGAGTGCCCGCCCGGCTACGAACGGATCGGCACGCAGAACAAACTCGATGGGTCGACCGTGTTTGGGCGACGGGGATTCCCCGGCCCCCGAGGTGCGCTGACCACCAGTCAGATGAAAACGAACGACCGATGCATGAACGTCAACCACCCGGAGACCTACGCAGACATCGCCGCGAACGCGAGCCAGCAGCTCGCGATCCAGGCTGCTCCGCACAAGCGCATCGCACCGAGGAGCTTCTTCACGGCGACGCAGCAAGCGAAGAAGATCAGGGCTCATCGCTCGAGCTCGGCCGATCGCCACGCATGGCACCTCTATGGAAAGACGCCTCTCAACTCCGACGTCGCCGGTTACTCGTCGACGGCCGGATACGGGCTCGAGGATCTGTCGGGCCGCATCACGAACTACGCGTTGATCCCGGCGACGGCGAACACGCCCGATGTCGTTATCGCATCCGAGTCGTACGGCGGAGTGTGGGAGTCGCGGGACCTCGGCAAGCACTGGCGCTCGATCGGTAACAAGCTACCGACCCAAGTCGTTGGAGCGGTCGGTTACACGAAGGCGGGCGGCGGCACGATCATCGCAGTGACCGGCGACGGTTCCTTCGGTCGTTACTCGCGTTCGGGAGCCGGCGCCTACTGGACGAACAACGACGGAAAGAAATGGCATCACTCGAAAGGCATCCCGTCCGACGCCTTCGCGTTCAAGGTCGCGGTCGACCAAGCGCATCCGAAGATCGTGTACGCGGCGACCGGGGGTGGCTTGTTCCGATCGACCAACGCGGGTCGCAGTTTTAAGAACGTAAAGCTTCCGACGGGGCCGTGTGCCGGCAAGCCGATGACGGCGAAGTTCTGCCTGTTCGCGAACCAGGTAACCGATGTGGTCGTGCAGCCGAAGGGCGGATCGTCGAGCGTCAAGGGCGGAGCGGTTCTGGCCGCGGTCGGCTGGCGCGATGGAGCAAAGGCGTACCCGAACGGCAAGCCACAGTCACCGAATAACGGTCTGTACTCGTCGGCAACCGGCAAGCCCAAGAGCTTCAAGATGCTCGCAGCGACCGGATTCGCATCGCAGGACCGGATCGGGCGTGTCGCACTCGGCGAAGCGATCGGGGCGGACCAGGATCACAACTACGTCTATGCGGCAGTGCAGGATGCGGTGCTCGATCAGGGCGGCACGCCGGCAGTCGATGTCCCCGGTGGGCCTGCGCCGGCACACGCACCGACCGTGTTCAACGGCATCTACGTGTCTAACGACTTCGGACAGACGTGGGTCGAGATGGCCGACGAATCTCAGCTGCAGCAGCCGGCTTCTGGCTCTGCTCTTGCCGGCGTCGCACAATCTTCGAACTACGGACCCGGAGTCCAGTCTTGGTACAACCTGTGGATCCAGCCGGACCCCACGCGTCAGGTGAACGGCATCCCGACGAGGTTGTTGTTCGGCCTCGAGGAAGTGTGGATGAACGACGACACGCAGGCGCCGCAAACGGGGCCATCGTCGTTCCACGTCGTCGGCCGTTATTACGCGGGATCGAGTTGCCTGTTCCTTCAGACCGGTTTGCCGGTGTGTCCGACGAACCGCGACGAGGCGCTCGACACCACGACGACTACGCACCCCGACCAACACGCGGCTCTCTTCGTGCCACACAAGGATGGCAGCGTCACGCTCTTCGCAGCGAACGACGGTGGGAATTACACGCAGACGAAGGACGCGAGCTCCGACTTCGACAACGCAAGTTGGGGGAACGGGGCCCAAACGGGGCTGAACACACTGTTGCCGTACGACGCAGTCATCGCAGGGGATGGAGTCGCCTACGCGGGGCTGCAGGACAACGGCACCGAGAGGATCGCCGATCTCAAGACCAAGGATGGCGTCCAGCACCAAGCACAGGTCGAGGCTGTGGGTGGCGACGGGTTCTTCGTAGGCGTCGACCCGCATAACTCGGACACCGCCTACGAGGAATACGTCTACGGCGCGATGAGCGCGACCAAAGACGGAGGCAAGACGTGGACCGGCATGACGCCGCCGGGACTAGACGGGACGACGGCCCAGTTCTCTAACCCGTTCGCGGTCGATCCCGCCGATCCGAACCACGTGATGATCGCGGGGAATCAGGTAGACGAAACCGGATCGGGGACCGGGACCTCGAGCTCCGACTGGTACGTGCCGTTCCATCTCGGCACCGCGAAGCACCCCGGCGATGCGTCTGCCACCGCAACTGCAGACGACCCGCTCAACCAGGACAGCGCGATCGATCTGTACAAGAGCAACGCCTACGTCGGTTTCTGCGGCG
>JAXDJM010000158.1:0-10484 GCA_034665605.1 Actinomycetota bacterium
TGATGGGTCAGCGAGTCCATCAACGTCGAACCGGGGGCAAGCTCCTGCACTGCGGTGCTACGAGGATCTGGGATCCCGGCCCCCACGCGGCGCGCCAGGTCGATCGCTCCTAGTAATCCACGGCCCAGCCACGACTCCTCGAGACGCGAAGCGTTGGACGCAAACGGAGCTCCTGTGTGCGGGCTGGAGAAAGTCACGACGTGGTCGATGCGCGGCAGACGCCTCGATCGTGACGCCGCGTAGCGAGTGAGGTAAGTGCGCGCGACGATCCCTCCCTGCGAATGTGCGACGAGATCCACGTCGCGGCCGGGATAGAGGTTCGCGATCCTCGTTAGTAAGTCGCGCAACCGCTTCGCCGCGAGATCGAGATCTTCGAACGAATCTTTGACCGAGTACGGCTCGTGCAAGAAGATGCCACCGGAGCCGCGGTACGAGTAGTGAAAGATGCGCCGGGTCGAGAAGCCGAGCGCTTCGGCCCCATGCGAATAGAGCGCCGCCGACATACCGCCGCGCGTGTGGCTGCCGATTCCTGCGACCTCGACGACGATGTTGGAATCAGGAGGAGGCGCATGGGGGCCGGGGTCGGACGCGGGACGGCACGCCGGCACATCCGACCGATACGACCCCGGACCGCGCAGTGCGTCCCAGAGCGCGTGTGGTGGTGCAGCGACCGGTGGTTGCCACACCACGGGAGCGAGATGCAACGCATCGGACACATCGGACGACGCTAGATATAGCTGAGGATCGACGTAACGGCCGTGAAGCTTCACTCCGAAGTGGAGACCTTCGCCGGCTCCCGGATGACTCTCGAAGACCGTGCCGATCCAAGTCCCCGCGGCCACGTGGTCTCCGGCCGCGACTTCGACCGTTGCGAGGGACGAGTAAGTGGTTTCGAGCCCACCTTGATGCGAGATCGTGACTGCGATCGAACCGGCGACACTGCCGGCGAATGTGACGGTGCCGTCGGCCGCGGCGGCTATCTGGGTGCCGGGTTGGGCACCGAAGTCGATGCCGCGATGGCCGGGCCCATACGGACCCTGAGGTTGCTCGAAGCCGCGTTCGATCGCTCCGTAGACCGGTGGTCTGAGGACCGGCGTAGCGGCACGCGCAGCCGGAAGCCCGAGGGCGATCGTCGACATGACCACGGTGCACAAAACTGCCGATCGCCGACCCATCGCCGCACCTCATAGCAATGGCGACGGTCCTGCAGTGAGTCACATCACGCGTCTGACTTAAGTTCTGGCGAAAGAGGGCCGAAGGCGTTAGCGGAGCGCGCCGTGGCCCTCATGTTCGCGTCACCCTGGTGCCTTTGGTTCCCACCAGCGCATCGAGCGCGTCGTCGATCGACCCGATCACTCCGGGATGGCCCGTAGCTTCGGCGAATCGGCACGCAGCCTCGATCTTCGGCCCCATGCTCCCGGGTGCGAACTCCCCCGCGTCTTGCAGCTCGCGCGCGTTCGCGACCGACACGTCGCCGAGCGGATGCTCCTCGGGCGTCCCGAAACTCAATCGAACCGCGTCGACATCGGTCAGGATCAGTAAGGCGTCGGCACCGAGATCGATCGCGAGCAACGCCGATGCAAGATCCTTGTCGACAACCGCGGCTATGCCGGTCAGCGTTCCGTTCTCGTTCTGGATGACGGGGACCCCGCCGCCACCCGCGGCGATCACCATCACGCCGTCCTTGACCAGGGCTTCGATCGCGCCGGCTTCGACGATCTCTTTCGGGTCGGGGGACGGCACCAATCGCCGCCACCCTCCGCGCCGACGATCCTCGACCAGCGCCCACCCGCGCGCCCGAAGGTCGAGAACTCGATCGTCTTCGATGATCTCGCCCACGGGTTTGCTCGGCATCTCGAAAGCGGGATCGGATGCTTCAACCAGAACCTGAGTGATGAGGGCAACTACGACGGCCGGGACGCCGGCAGCCCCGAACGCGTTGGCGAGGCACTGCTGCAACATGTAGCCCATCCCGCCCTCGGTATCGGCGACGCAAACATCCAAGGGAAGCAGGGGGACCGCCGCATCCTCGTAAGCAAGCTCGGTTCTGTATAGGTGATTCCCCACCTGGGGGCCGTTGCCGTGCGTTATCACGAGCCGCCAGCCGGCTTCAGCGATCCGCGCTAGAACGTCGGCCGTATGAGCCGTCCGGGAGAAGTCGGACGCGACCGAATCGTCACCGTGCGGGTCTTGCATCGCGTTGCCCCCAAGCGCGACGACGACGAGGGGCGCTCCTGCTCTAGATGCCACCGGCAAAAAGACGGGTTAGATCACGCCGTGCACGAAATACCAGACGAAAACGCCGGCAACGATTAGAAGCAACGGGTGTACATCGCGCCACCGTCCGCGCAAGATCGCGATGACCACGTACGAGACGAATCCGGCCCCCACACCGTTCGTGATGCTGAACGTGAACGGCATCAGCGTGATCGTCAACAGGGCCGGTATCCCGATCCCCGGGTCGCCCCAGTCGATGTCTTTCACCAACGTCGTCATGAAATAGCCGACGATCACGAGGACCGGTGCAGTGGCTTCCGGTGGGATGACGCCGGCGATCGGCGAGATGAACAATGCAGCGAGGAACAGCGCGCCGGTAACGACCGCGGTCAGCCCCGTCCGGCCTCCTTCTGCTACGCCGGCCGCGCTTTCGATGAACGTCGTGTTCGACGAGGCCGACGCCGCGCCTCCGGCAGCCGCCGCAAGTGAGTCGACTAGCAGCACGCGATTGATCCCGGGGAGCCTGCCCTCGTCGTCGAGCAGACCGGCCTCGCCTCCGATGCCGACGACGGTTCCCATCGTGTCGAAGAAGTCCGACAGCATGACGGCCAGGATCACGGCGATCGCAGAGGCAACGCCAAGCACGTGGAACACGTTGAACGAGAAGTTGCCGACAAGACCGAAGTCGGGAGAAGCGAAGATCTTGTGCGGAAGGGCTGCGATCCCGTTCCCCCAGATCGAAAGGTGTTTGGCCTCGTTGATGATCGTGGCGACGATCGTCGAGAGCACGATGCTTATCAGCAACGCGCCCCGCATCCGGCGCGCGACGAGCGCGGAAGTGATCACGAGCCCGAGCACGAAGACGAAGATGCCCCAGTGGCGAAGGTTCGGGTTGAGCGCAACGACCGTAGGCGCTGCATCGGCACACGACGCCGACTTCACCTGCCCGCAAACGATGCCGGCGTTCACGAACCCGATCAAGGCGATGAACAACCCGATCCCGATACCTATCGCTTTCTTCAGGTCTAACGGGATGGCATTGAGCACCGCCTCCCGGAAACCTGTCAGCACCAGAACGGTGATCGCAAGGCCCTCGATCACGATCACGCCCATCGCCTCGGGCCACGTGAGACCGCGCCCCAGGACGAGAGTGAAAGCTACGAATGCATTCAGGCCCAGGCCCGCCGCTAGGGCGAACGGGTAGTTGGCCCACAGCCCCATCGCCAGCGTCATGACGCCGGCGACCAGGGCCGTAACGGTCAGTACTTGCGGAAAGGCAAGGGTGGTGTGTGCTCGATCCGGGAGGTTCCCCAGGATCGAGGGATTGACGAACAGGATGTAAGCCATCGTGAGCCACGTCGCAACGCCCGCGACGACTTCGGTCCGCACGGTCGATCTGCGTTCGGTGATCTTGAAGAACCCATCCAGCCCACTTCGCCCACCCGTGGTCGTGGCCACTCGTCCCCCTTGCTCGAGCCCCTAGTGCAACGTCGCGAGATACATATCAAGCCGTGCACGACGACAACAGGCCTATGGGACCAGAGCGCGAAGAAACGTTGAGCTTTTAGCTGTGGCCGCCCCCCGAGCTGCCGGAGCCGGAGCTCCCCGTGATCGTTTTCTTGTGCGAGTGCGAGCCCTTCGGCTCGATGAACAGAAGCCGGCGGCCGTTGACCACCCGGTCCTGGGTCTCGACGTCCTGTCCCTTCAGTCCGGAACCCATCAGCAACGACGCGGTGAGGTCGTTGTTGTGAGGCGCGTCCTGCAGTTGGGCCAGGAGCTCGTCGAACGACTTGGGCCGGTTATCGCGACCGCAGCCTCTTCCGCCGAAGCACAGGGACCGGCTGCTGCGCGCCCCTCCGGTGATCGAGATCTCGCCCGATCGCACCCTCTTGTCGGGGATCTGGAGCGACATAGCAACTACCTTGTCGGGCACGGCGCCGTCCTCCGAGCTCAAAGTCACCTGAAGAGAAACGATGTCGCCCGGCGCGACATGCACGTGACGCCCACCCTTGAAGTTTGAGCCGTCGGTGCTCCACTGAACGTGAGTGATCTTGTAGTAATTCGCGTCCTTCTGAACGCTTCCGCTCGCACTGATCCCGGTGAAGGTGACGTTCTCGAACCTGTTGTACTCGATGCTGTAAAGCTCATCGAGCAGCTCGTAGAACGAGCTGAATGGGATGTCATAGTCCGACGCGAATAGGTCGCTGCGATTCAATTGCCAGGTCGAGCCATCGGCGCGCGTCCCGGTCACCGTCCAGTTGATCGACGAGCTTCCTCCGGCTTCCTGGTCAAATACGACCGCCAGGTTTTCTGCCATGTGGAACAGCGTGATGTCGGGGATGAAGTCCTGGAGAACGACATCGCTTTCGCCCTGACGCGTACGTCCGTAATCGGTCGCCGTGAACGAAGAAGTGATCGGTATCGTCGGCGGAGCGGTGCTGAGGTCCGCGCGGATGGCCGAAAGCCGGTCTTGGTCCACCGTGCCGATCGTTCCCGTGACGTTCGCCAGCTTGTAATTGCCGAACGTCGGATCCGAGATGATCGTGATCGCATCCGCCTGGTTGGCACCCATCGCGGTCGGACCGCTGAAGAAGAATGGATGCCCGAAGGCCACTGTCTTGCCGTTGCAATCGAACGTGGCGGTGCCGATGCCCGCGGCGGTGATATCGCCGTAAGAAAGCGTTGCTGCGAAGTTGTCACCCGGCTGCGGCGTCGTTCCCTGCGCGGCCGGGTCAGACGATGCAGACGAACCGGAATATGGGATGAAAGGAAGATGGTGCTTCTTGATCGCGGCGCTCACCTTGCGCATGCCTTTGGCGCTTAGACCCGAAAAGCTGACCGGCGTCCTCATGAGTTTGAAGTTTCCGACAGTAGAGGCGCGCCGTTCGCTGGTAGCAGCTATGCGTTGTCGCATCGCGGCCCCCGGGTTCGACGTGCGCGCGTAGCCGTAGTAGTAGCCCGAATGCCTGCCCGGCTCCGGCTTGTCGGTGTACTGAAGTACCTGCTGCATGTCCTCGGCGGGCGTCAGCCCCGCGATGGAAGACGGCCCGTAGCTCAAGGAATAAGAAACAGCACCGATCAAGCGATCGTCGTCGGTGTAGACCGGCGAGCCCGACATGCCGGCCCAGATCCCGCCCGCGTTGTCGATCGCGGGCGACGAAGTGTCCACGATGATGAGATCGATCCCGGGAGCGATCCCGTCTTTCAACACGCCCAGGAACTTCACCGAGAAACGTTCCGGCGTCGTGCCTTGGGAGACCGTCAGTCCGTAGCCGGTCATGCCGTTGTGGACCTCCGAGGCAGGCGCGATCGTCGGGCAGTCCGTGGGCGCTCCCCGGGCTCCCGTCGGCGCCACGACCATTAGCAGAGAAGTCGCCATGGCAAGCACGACCAGGACACCGATCTTGCGGTTGATGATCGACACGATCCCCCTCCTTCTGCTCCTCGCCGTCGAGGAGCGGACCCGCGCTCACATTAGCCCCGGCGACGTTGTGCGGTGCGGTTTGTGTGGACGCCCTTAGGACGCCGCGCGCGCCTAAAAGGTTGCATGAACAAGGAGAAGACGAGGTCTCGAGTAGCCGTTTCGTAGAGTGATGAGCATGACCACCGTCACGCTCATCCCGGGGGACGGGATCGGCCCTGAGGTCTCTGCGGCCACGCGGCGCGTCGTCGACGCCCTCGACGCGGGCATCTCGTGGGACGTCCACGATGCCGGACTGCCGGCGATCGAGACTCATGGAACCCCCCTGCCGGGCCATGTCCTCGATTCCATCCGGGCGACCGGGGTCGCGTTGAAGGGACCTGTCACGACCCCCGTGGGAACCGGGTTCCGGTCGATCAACGTCGCCCTTCGACAGGAGCTCGATCTCTACGCGAGCGTGCGGCCGTGCCGCCTCTACCCCGGAGTCCCGTCTCGATTTCAAGAGGTGGACCTCGTCATCGTGAGAGAGAACACCGAAGACCTTTACGAGGGGATCGAGTTCGAGATGGGATCGCCACAGATGAGAAAGCTGCGGGGGTATCTCTCGTGGAACCACGGGTACGTGATGTCTGCCGACACGGGGGCGTCCGTCAAGCCGATATCGGTGTCGGCTACGCGGGCGATCGTCGATTTCGCGTTCGAATTCGCAAAGCGCAACCGCAGGCGCAAGGTGACGCTCGGACACAAAGCCAACATCATGAGGTTCTCGGACGGGGTGTGGCTCGAGACCGGACGCAGACATTCCGAGGATTACCGGGATGTCGGTTTCGATGCTTGCCAGGTTGACGAGCTGGCGATGTGGCTCGCGATACAACCCAACGAGTTCGACGTCATCGTCCTGCCCAACCTTTACGGCGACATCATCTCGGACCTTTGTGCAGGATTGATCGGTGGCCTCGGATTCGCTCCCGGGATGAACTGGGGCAAGGAACACGCGGTTTTCGAGCCAACACACGGGTCCGCTCCGGACATCGCGGGGAAGGGAATCGCCAACCCGATCGCGATGATGTTGTCCGCTGTACTGATGCTGCGCCACCTAGGGCTCCACGCGAAAGCGACCGCACTCGAAAGTGCGATCGCTCAAACGCTGGCTAGAGGAGACGTCCGAACCGCAGACACTCGCCCCGATACCGAACCGGCTCGGACCGAAGAGGTCGCCGACGCGGTGGTTGCTGCGCTGGGGTAGGTCTCTACTTCTTCTTTGCAGGCATGAACATGTAAGTGGCCGTGGCTTGCGGCCCGCCCGCCCAGTTGCATGGAGTGATCTGAACCTTCTGGCCCTTCTTCACCGCCAGAGTCACCTCTTCTTCGGCCGCCGCCCCGGCCGTGGCCTGGTCGTTCACGCTGGCCGCAAGCGGGTGCACGCGGTCGCCCTGGTCGTTCAGGATGAACAGATCCCAGTCGCCGGTGAACCCCTTCATCGACGCCATCAGGGTGCCGTTCGCGGGGGCCGTGAAGTCGTGAGCGTCCCAGTTCACGCCGGACTGACCAGATAGGCAGCTCGGCTCGGCAACCCCAGCCGGGTCGCCCCACGCCGCGAGCTTGGGGAATGGCGCCAGCGTCTCGTCGTACGAGCCGCCGACGGGCTTCGCCTGAGCGGCGGTAGAAAGCGCCGCCGCAACGAGGACACCGATAAGCACTGAGGTGATCGTCTTGCGCATCGTCCGCCTCCGGATGGTCTCTAGGTGACTGTGCTGGCTGGTTGGTTCGACTCCGTCGCTCGGGCTCCTGCACGCCGAGGCGCCGCCTTTTAGCGCGCGAGCAATGAAGTCCCTTTTGTATGCATTTGAACGACCGGAAGTTCGCTAGTCGCGGGGGTCCCAGCGTGTCTTGGGGGCGATCGGGCCCAGAAGGATCCGGTCCTTGTAACGCTGGATCGTCTCGAGCAGGTGCGCGACCACGTCATCGGTCAACAGATGGGGCTTCAGGCCGAGCTCGACGAGCTTCGTGTGGGCCGCGTTGTAGTAGTGCTCCTGTGCTTCGATGCGCGGATCTGCGAGTGCGGCGACTTCTACATGCATACCCATCTCTTCACCGACCCGCTGCACCCTGTCGGCGAGATCCGTGACCGAGAACTGCTCGGTGAACTGATTGAAGACCCGGTATTCGCCCGCCGCTGCAGGATGCTCCAACGCCAGGCGCACGCACTGGATCGTGTCGACGATGTTCAAGAAACCGCGGGTTTGACCACCCTTGCCGTACACGGTCAGTGGGTAACCGACCACGGCTTGGACGCAGAAACGATTGAGGGCCGTGCCGAGAACCTCGTCGTAATCGAAGCGAGTGCACAGGTGCTCGTCAAGATCGGTTTCGTCTGTCCGGATGCCGTAGACGACGCCTTGGTTCAGATCTGTCGCTGCAAGCCCCCATATCCGACACGCGAAGTGGATGTTGTGAGAGTCGTGCACCTTCGACAGGTGGTAGAGCGACCCGGGCATCTTTGGGTACGGAAGTGTGTCGGTTCGTCCGTTGTGGGTGATCTCGATGAATCCCTCTTCGATATCGATGTTGGGCGTCCCGTACTCGCCCATCGTGCCGAGCTTGACCAGGTGCGCTGCGGGCGCGAGATCGCGCATCGCGAACAACACGTTGAGAGTTCCCTCGACGTTGTTGCGTTGGGTCGAAACCGCATGACGGCGGTCGATCATCGAATATGGCGCACTCGGCTGCTCGCCGTAATGGACGATGCCGTCCGGCCGGGTCTCCCGCAACAGCATGTCGACGAACTCGGGGTCGGTGAGATCGCCGATGAAGAGCGGGATCGTCTTGCCGGAGAGCTCTTGCCACACCCGGGTGCGCTCCTGCAGCGACTGGATAGGCGTGAGCGAACCGGCCCCCAGCTCGATCGACATCGCCCGGCGAAGCAGATTGTCGGCTACCGCGACCTCGTGGCCGGCGGCCGAAAGGTGCATAGCGGTCGGCCATCCGAGATAACCATCGCCGCCCAGTACCAGGATCCTCACGCCCGGGAGAATAATGGACGAATGAAGAGGGCTCCCCTGATCGATGGTTTCGGACGGGTGGCGACCGACCTGAGGGTCTCGGTCACCGACCGATGCAACTTCCGGTGCCGTTATTGCATGCCCCCCGAAGGCTTGCCGTGGATGCCACGCGAGCTTCTCCTCTCCTACGAGGAGATGGCTCGGATCGTCGGGATCCTCGTCGAATCCGGGGTCACTGCAGTGAAGGTGACCGGCGGAGAGCCGTTGGTCCGACGCGACGTCGACGTGTTGGTGCGATCGGTGCGCGCGATCTCGGACGAGCTCGACATATCGATGACGACGAACGGTTTCCTGCTCGGGGGAATGGCACCGCGTCTAAAGGAGGCAGGCCTCGATCGCGTTTCGGTTTCGTGCGATTCGTTGATCCGTCACCGCTTCCACGACCTCACACTGCGTGACGCATTGGAAGAGGTGATGACCGGACTGCGCGCCGCCGCGGACGCCGGGCTCGATCCCATCAAGATCAACACCGTTCTGATCCGCGGTCGCAACGAAGATGAAGGAGTCGCGTTCGCGCAGATGGCGCGCGACACCGGATACGAGGTGCGTTTCATCGAGTACATGCCCCTCGACGCGCAGGACGAGTGGGACGGATCGGCCGTGGTTCCGGGGGCCGAGGTACTCGCCGCGATCGGCAAGGTGTTCCCATTGATCTCCGGGGAGAAGAACGGGGAACCCGCGCACTCCTACCGTTTCGCCGACGGAGCGCCGGGTTCGATCGGCCTCATCTCGGCGGTCACCGAGCCATTCTGCGACTCGTGCAATCGATTGCGACTCACGGCGGACGGGCAGCTGAGAGCGTGTTTGTTCTCGCTCGAAGAGACCGACCTTCGAGGGCCGCTCCGAGACGGCGCGTCCGACGACGAGCTCGCCGCGCTCGCGCGGGAATGCATAGCAGCGAAGTGGGCCGGCCATCGTGTCGGCCAGCCGGATTTCGTCAAGCCTGCACGTTCGATGTCGATGATCGGTGGCTGACGACAAGGCGGTTATCACTTACGTGACGGCCGAGCCGATCGACGTCGCCGGGGCCGTGTCGGCAGTGAGCGAGCCGCAGGTGGGTGGGGTCGGCATCTTCGTTGGAACGGTTCGGTCGACGGCCGCCGAGCACTCTGGGTCCGAGGTCGTGCGCCTGGAATACGAAGCCCATCCGGTCCTCGCGCCGCAGCGATTGGACGAGATCGCGCACGAGGCGCGCTCTCGCTGGGGTTTGAAACGCGTTCTTGCGATCCATCGCACGGGGGTCTGCAAGATCGGGGAACCGACGGTCGTCGTCGCGTGCGCCGCCGCTCACCGCGCCGAGGCCCTGGACGCGTGTCGGTGGTGTATCGACACCATCAAGGCGACCGTGCCCATCTGGAAGAAAGAGATCTACGCCGACGGCCACGCATGGGTCGGCGCGGCTCACGTAGAAACGTCGCAATGAGAGCGGTGGTCATCGAAGACGGGCGCCTCGAGATGCGCGACCGCCCAACTCCCGAGCCCGTTGCAGACGAAGTCGTAGTCAAGGTTGCCGGAGCGGGCGTCAACCGCGCCGATCTGTTGCAACGCATCGGTGTCTACCCGGCCCCGGCTGGGTGGCCCGCCGACATCCCGGGGATGGAGTTCGCGGGAACGATCACGGCGTCGGGCCCACTTGCGGAAGTCGAAGATGGAGCGCGGGTTATGGGCATCGTCGGCGGCGGCGCTCAGGCCACGCATGTCTTGACGCGCGCCGATCTCTGCGTCGCGGTCCCCCATTCGGTCGATCTCGTGGCGGCCGGGGGCATCCCCGAGGTCTTCATCAC
>JAXDJM010000159.1:0-6890 GCA_034665605.1 Actinomycetota bacterium
ACGCGTTGAGCATCAGGTAACGAACCAGGAATTCGGCAACCCCCGCAGTCAAGATCGCAACGTAATACAGCCCCGTTGCCGACTGGATCGACTTGATGTTGACGCACCGCCGCGCGGCCCACACGACAAAGAAGGCAGGCCCGAACGAGTCGCCGAATCCTGAGAGCCCGAGTGTTGCTCCATGTGTCGGGGCATTCGTCAGGGTATGAGCCCCGGCCACTCCCGCGACCGCGGACGCGCCGACGGTGACGATCCCGAGAGTCGTGAGGCGCGCGAGAGCCCACGTCTTGAGACCCGGCTGATTGAGATACCAGTGGCCGAGCATCATCCCGTTGGTTACGGCCCCGAGGAGCGCCGCACCGGTGATCAAACCGACCGCAGCAAGGGGTACGAACCAGTCCCTAAGGAGCGTCGCCGACGCAACCAGCGCAGCGGCCCCGAGTCCGCCCGCGAGGTAACCGATCACGACTCCGGGGACGTCGGTATTCGAGAACTGCACCAGCACGTAGCAGACCGTCGCTCCAAGAAACGACCACACGAGGATGTTCTGCACGTGGATCGCGGCCGCGCTTGGGTCGACGTAGTGGATCGAGCGATAAGCC
Organism: Actinomycetota bacterium; assembly: GCA_034665605.1. Classification (GTDB taxonomy): domain Bacteria; phylum Actinomycetota; class CADDZG01; order CADDZG01; family WHSQ01; genus JALZGD01. The sequence goes on from JAXDJM010000159.1 coordinate 603, forward strand.
AACGACGTGAGCACGGCAAGGAACGCGACCGCGTACGCGGTGATTCGGAAATGGCCACGCCGGATCACATCCCAGGATTGAGACCACGCCGCCACCACGATCCAACCCGCGGCCCACTCCAGCAAGATGAGCGCGAGAACCGCGCCCGCGCCGGTCAACTCGCGATGTGCGCGTGCTTCTGAAGGGCCAGGGCGGCCGAGCCGAGCACTCCGGCATCGTGCTTGAGGGTGGAGACGTCCAGCCGCATCGGACGACGACGCTGGGCTTGAGTCATGCGCACGAGCGTGTCCCGCGCTGGACCCAGGTAAGGCTCTCCCGCATCTACAACACTCCCCGTCAACACGATCACGTCCGGATCGAAGATGTTGGCGATGTTCGAAAGACCAACGCCGAGCCACGTCCCGGCCTTGCGCAAGATGGAGCGCGCCGTCTCGTCCATCTCGCGGGCGGCTTTGGCTACATCACGACCGGTGATCGATCCGGGAGATTCGGCTATGTCGAGGATCGATGAGGACGGATCGCGCTCGACCGCTTCGGTCGCCGCGCGCTGGATCGCGCGACCGGACGCGAACTGCTCGAGACAACCCTTTAGTCCGCAGCCACATTCGGGACCGTCGGGGTTCACGACCATGTGTCCCATCTCTGCACCCGCACCCGACGACCCGCGCATCATGTCTCCGTTGACGATGATCCCGCTGCCTATGCCGGTGCCCAGCGTCAGCATTACGACATCGTCCAGGCCGCGCGCCGAACCGAAAGTTCTCTCTCCCCATACCGCTGCATTGGCATCGTTGTCGACCGCGCAGGTAAGTCCAAAGCGCGTTGCAACCGCCTGCTCGATGTGAGGGTCGTCGTACACGAGATTGGGCGAGAAAACGACCGATCCTTTGTCGAAGTCGATGAACCCCGCGGCCCCCACGCCGATCGCAACTATCTGGGCGTCATCCTTGCCGGCGTCGAGGAGCTCTTCGGCAACCGACAAGATCGTCTTCGTCCCCGCGGTTGGATCCGTCGGTCGCTCGGCGCGGAGCACGATCTCGCCGCCGTGGCCGACGATCGCCCCCTTCGTGCCGGTTCCCCCGATATCGATCCCGATGGCTGCAGGTTCGAGGCTCATGCCTTATTCATACGACGTCGATCCTGCGCACCCTGGCCACTCCATCGGATTCCTCGCTTGTAGCTCCCTGCGAACCGATGACCCCCTCCGCTTCTTGGAGGAGTAGCCCGGCAACGGCCACCAACTCGCGGGCGACCACGGCGAGGTGGTCGAGCACCTCCGGCCGCGTCTTCCTCACGACCGCGATCGCAGAGCAGATCGGGCAGTAGGCGCAATCGGACGCGTGCTCGTGCGAGTCTTCGAATAGGTCTCGGTAGCGCGCGGCGCGCTCGTCATCACTCATGTCTGGGGCTGGAAAACTACCTCCAAGCGTTCCCTTTCGAGACGCGCAGACGAGATCTGGCGTGCAGCCAGGACCTTCGGCAGCATCACCGTGCGCCGGTAATGCCCCACTTTGATGAAGAGCTCGTCCCCTTTCGAAGAGAGATCTAGGTCGTCCTTGGAGGTCAGCGGAAGCCGCAACTGCAGGCGGTAGTCGTCGCCGTCCTTGACGATCGACATGGGCTCCTCGTCGTGAAGGACTGCGCCGGGATCCTTGTCGTCGTAGATCTCGGCCCCCAGGTCGGCGAGCGCCTCGGCGCCATTCAGTTCCTTGTCGTGCAGCCTCGCGGTCAATATCGGTACCGGATGGAACGACGATTCGATCGTCGCGAGATGTTCGACTTGGAGCTCTTTCCACCGCGCGAAGTAGGGATCGGTGATGGCATCGGGCAGCAGGCGATTCGCGATGATCGCGTCGACCCGGTAGCCGAATAGGCTGAGGTACGTGAACGTGCGCTGTGCCTCCGCGATCACCATGCGTTCCGGATTCACGACCAGGCGCACCGATGTGTCGCGCGAATCGGTGAGCACGCGACGAACGCCGTCGAGCTTGTCGTAGAACCTGCGCACCGCCGCGTAGACGTTGTCGTCCGGTAACGGAAGACTCGAGATACGGCGCGCTACCGGTCGCAAGGCCCCCATGACCCGCCGCTCGATCGGAAAGATCCGTTCCATGTACCACTGGATGATGTCCGGCAGCGACAGCAGCCGAAGGGTCTCGCCCGTGGGAGCGCAGTCGATCACGAGCGCGTCGTACGGATCGTCGTCGTGATGTCGTTTCACATCGGCCAGCGCGAACAGCTCGTCCAGACCGGGGATGATCGACAGTTCCTCGGCCTCCACCTCGGCCAGGCCGGCCCAGTTGAGGACCGCTATCGCGTGTTGCTGGATCTCTCGCCAGTTCTCCTCGAGCCGCTGCTGCGGATCGATCTGCTCGGCCCACAGGTTGGTGGCGATCTCGATCGCGTCACTCGAGAGGGCGACGTCGAATGCATCGGCTATCGAGTGGGCCGGGTCGGTAGACATCAACAGTGTCTTTCGGCCCGACGCCGCGATCTGGAGGGCCGTGGCGGACGCACAGGTCGTCTTCCCAACGCCGCCTTTGCCCGTAAAGAGGATGACTCGCATCGTCAGCCGGACTCGACGCGACTCTTGAGGTCGCTCAGCGCACCGCGGACGATCTGCTTCTCGGCTTGCCGCTTGAGGAAGCCGGGGAGCTTGAACCCGGGATCTATCGACGTCTCGTATTCGACCTCAGTGACATCGTCGAACTCGTCGAACGAATACGACCCGCTGAGAGCCTTCACGTCGCCATCGACAAGATCCCACGAGAATCGCTCGGGTGCTTGCGAGTAGTCGTATCCGAGTGTGTACGTGATCGTCTTCACTCGAGCGTCGACCTTGAACCAGACCTTGGTGGCCCGCCCCTCGTCATCGGTCTCCTTCACTTCGACTTCCTTGATGTCGGAGTTCCAATCGGGGTAGTGGGCGAAGTCCGTGGCAACCTCGAAGATCTCTTGTGCTGATGCTTTGACATCGATGGTGTCTTTCACGCTTTCTGCCATCAGTCCCCCAGTGGTTGGCTCAATGGGTGTGCGGGAAGGCCCTGCAGGTTCCCCGAAAGTAGCCGACGTTCACGCACAGCGTGCGTCCGATATGCATCGCAGAGACAAGCGGCTGGTGAACGTGGCCGAAATACGCCCGTCGTGGCTGAACGTCCTCGATGTAGGCCAGCAGGACGTCGCTCCCCCGCTCTGCCTTGCCCGCGAGGGTGTCGAAGCACAGCTCGGGCACGGCCGGCGGGATATGCGAGCACAGAACATCCACGGCATCGAGCGATTCGACCTTGGTCCTCATCTCCTCCTCTGTGACCTCGCCGGCTACGTGGAGCGGCGTCGGCAACGCGCCGCCGACGAAACCGAAGCGCTCGCCCTCGATGTCGAGCACCTTGCCGTCAACCATCGTTACCGCTGGGGTTCGTTCGGCCAACGCCCCGGCAAGAGGCGGAGAATCCACGTTGCCCAGGATCAGATACGTCGGATCGGGAAGGGCCGCGAACACCGACTCGTATTGCTCGGCGACCCGGCGGCCGATCTCGCTGCGGATCTCATCGTCGCGGCCTTCGGCGCGCGCTCGGATCACTTCTCGAGCGCTCTCGTAATCGCCTTGAGCCCGTAGCACGGATACCTTGTCGACGGCCTCTGCCGAGAACACGTCGTAGAGGATCCCCGTCTTCGAGATGTAGTCGATGAGGTTGACGAGGTCACCGAGAAGTAACAGCGTTGCGCCGTCAGGGAGCGCCTTGGTTAAACAATCTTGCGCACCGTGAAGGTCCGAGACCACGTAGATCGCCACCGCCGCATCGTACGCTCGGGCCCAATGAAGCTGTTCGTGCACGGCGGCGTCTCCGGACTCGACAAAGAGCTCCCTCCGATCGCGCACGCTGTCGCCGCTGCATCATCGACGAGCACCGCACTCGACGCGGTAGAACGCGCTGTATTCGCGCTCGAAGATGACCCCAACGTGAACGCGGGTTTCGGCGCGGTACTCAACCTTGCGGGTGCCATCGAGCTAGATGCTGGGATCGCCGACGGAGCGACGATGCGTTCGGGCGCGGTGACGTCGGTGAAGGTGCGTCATCCCATCGTGCTTGCTCGGCGCGTTATGGAGACCACGCCGCATGTATTCATGGCCGGGCCGGGTGCGATGCGGCTCGGGCTCGATCTGGAAACGATGACCACGAGCAGCGACGAGCAGGGTGCCCGCTGGTCACAGGCTCGGGAGGACGGGACATTGACGCCCGATCACTTCGGAGCCCCTCAACACGTCGATACCGTCGGCGCTATCGCCCTCGACGACGTCGGCAACCTAGTCGCCGGGTCCTCGACCGGCGGAGTGTTCGGAAAATTGCCCGGACGCGTCGGCGACGCTTGCGTGTTCGGCGCGGGGTTCTACGCGTCGCCTGCAGCGGCGGTCATGGGAACCGGCGTCGGCGAACTCTTCATCGAGTGTTTCGCCTGCGCGCGCGTGGGGCTCGCGATCGAATCCGGAATACATCCGCAGCGCGCATGCGAAGACGTCATCGAAATGATGGGGACGCGACAAGCCTCTACTGCCGGGCTCATCGCGTTGAACCGGACCGGGCAAGTAGGAGCCGCCTTCAGAGGAGGCGCGCTGCGCGTCGAGGGGCTGGATGGTCCCGTGGAGCCGAAGCGACTAGCGTGACGTACGGCTGACGATGGCTCCAACCAGTAGGACTAGGAACAGCACCAGCAAACCCAGCAGTATGTAGAGCAGCATGCGTGCCTTCAAGACCACCAAGGCCTCTTGATGCTGGGCGGCTCGGTATGCGTCGTGCACACCAAGCACCCACAAGCCGAAGGCAGCCACCCCATACGTGATACCGATCACCGCCGAGACAGAGCCGGACCCCACAAGCGCCGCGATCAAAGCAACCGAGAGGGCAAAGGTCCCCACGACCGCCCGCCCGATCGCTTCCGGCCATCTCCCTAGGTATGCGAACCCTGCCCCCGGATACACAAGCGCGACGAGAGCGGTCGTATTCGGGTCTCGTTCCGGCAACCGCTCGTCGGGCTCGACCGTGTCTTTGAAGCTCGCACCGCACACCGAGCACAGAGGCAGATCGAGTGGATTGCTCGATCCGCATGCCCCACAGATCCAGGTGATGCCTTCTTCGCCGACGGTGAAGGGCCCGTGCTCGGACTCCGTTCCCAACCCAAGGTCGGTGACGGGTGGGCTCTCGGTAGCGGGCCGCTCGACGATCTCGGGTTGTCGAGCCTCAGGGGCTACGGGGGGCGAAGGAGAAGGCGAAGGGACGGCCTGCTCGGCAGGTACGGACGGCGCAAAAGGAGTCTGGCACTGGCCGCACCAGGTCGCGCTGCGCGGGTTGGACGCGCCACAGTTGGGGCAGCGGACTAGTTCCTCCACCCCTCCAAGCTACCCGTAGGTGTGGTCGGGATCCGGGTATTCGCCGCTGACAACTTCGCGAGCGAAGGCCTTCGCGGCGGCCGTGATCTCGTCGCCGAGCTGCGCATATCGCTTGACGAACTTCGGCATGTACTGGCTCCCGATGCCGAGGAAGTCGTGGAAAACCAGAACCTGCCCGTCGCAGTTGGGGCCGGCCCCGATACCGATCGTCGGAACCTGAAGACTCGCGGTCACCTGGGCGGCAAGCTCGGATGGCACCGCCTCGAGAACGAGGGCAAAGATGCCTGCCGCTTCCAGATCCTTCGCGTCGGCAACGATCTGATTTGCCTGCTCCTCGGAGCGTCCTTGAACCCTGAACCCACCGATCTGATTCACCGATTGAGGAGTAAGGCCGAGGTGACCCATGACGGGGATCCCGGCATCGGTCAATCTGGACACCAGCTCGATGACGCGGGCGCCTCCCTCGAGCTTGACGGCATTGGCTCCGCCTTCTTTCAGGAACCGACCCGCGTTGCGAAACCCCTCTTCGTCCGACGCTTGATAGCTCATGAAGGGGAGATCTCCCACCACGAGTGCGTTCTTGGCTCCCCGTCGTACGGCTTTCATGTGATGGAGCATCTCTTCCATCGTCACGGGGATCGTGTCGTCGTATCCGAGCATCACCATGCCCAAGGTGTCTCCAACCAACAACATCGGGATCCCGGCCTCATCCAACAGACGCGCCGACAGCGCGTCGTAGGCAGTGAGCATTGGGAATCTCTCGCCGCGCTCTTTGAACGCGCGGATGTCTCGGGTCGTTACCGGCACTGTCGCCTCCTCTAAGTAGGTAGCCGCAGGCCCGCCAAGGATATGCCCGACAAAACAAAGAGGGAGGGGAACGGATTCCCCTCCCTCTACAAAGT
>JAXDJM010000160.1:0-7392 GCA_034665605.1 Actinomycetota bacterium
GCCGTCGGCATCGCCGATCTTCGCGGAGAGGGCATCGACATCGATCGGTGCGCCGACCTCGACATCGAGCTCGACGACATCGAGGCGATGCTGACGCGCCAGCTCCACCAACCGGGTTCCGAAGAAACCCGTATCGGGAACGACGACGCGCTGTCCCGGCTCGAAGAGATTGAAAAGCGCTGCATCGAGACACGTCGTTCCCGTGCCCGGGATCAGGTACGGCAGATCGCGGCACCCCAACAACTCGCCCAGCTGCGAAAGCACCTGGCCGTGAAGCTCGACCCAAACATCTCCGTAGTGCGCGATGACCTGGTGGCCGAGCGCGGCGAGGTCTTCCTCGTGGAGCTCGCCCGGCCCCGCGATCATCAGCTCCGGCAGCGGCGGCAGATCACGTGGGTCCATGGACACCGTTGTCCTCCTGGGGATCGTTTCCCCAGAGTCTACGAACTACGGCGCGGCGGTCGGTGTAGGCGAGGACGACCCACTCGGAGCGGGCGTAGGCACCTGGTGGCCGAGGATCTCGACAAGCTGGTTGTGAGTCCCCCGGTTCTGCCACGGGATGTCGGCGGCCGAGCCCGCACCGAACTCCTGGAACACGATCGATTCTGCCGGCGTCGTCCATTTCGACATGTCGGAGCCCTGCTTCTTCTTCAGGTCCGCGAGCGCTTGGTTCAGCGCGGCTGCAACATCGTCTGCACACGATTCGGTTTTCGGAGTCGAGCGGTCGTCGCAGTAATCGAGCGACAAGTGCTTACCGGAGAACGCATCGTCCAAGTAGTTGTTGAAGCCGAAGTAGAAGCTCGAGCCACCGGCCGGCTTGTAGTCGGTCAGCGGCGCGGCGAACTGGTACGCCTGCTTTCCGAGTTCGTCGTCGAACACCGTATGGATCAGATCCAGGTACCACTGGTCGAAGATGGCGAGAGCCTCGCCGTTGTCTTCGTCCCCGTCGTGATTGCGGTTGAGACGCCGTGCGCCCTTTCCGATCCACTTCGATACTTGGCCCAGTGCTTTGGGGAAATCGCTGCTGTGGGAGCCGGCGATCTTCGCCAGCTTCACCATCTTCGGGCCCAGGTACACACCTCGCACGTCGCGGGTCGCGATGTCTTTCACGATGTTGGCGAGATCGGTGAGCGTGACTTTGCCCCCGTGCGCGGTGAGCGCCTTCATGTCGTCCTCGATCAGCCTGACGCGCTGCTCCGAACCCCATTTCGGCGCGTCGTAAGAGTCCCACCCGGCGGCAGGCTTGCTATTCCAGTTGGCGATCCAACCTCGCTTCGGGTCCACCACGTGCGGTTGCAAGTTGAAAGGTCTGCGTCCCTTCCATTCCCAGTGACCCGTCCCCCATACGGGCAACGACGGGCTCACGCCCTTGTGGCGCACCGGATAGGTCCCGACATGGAAGTACCCGATGTCTTTCGAGTTGGCGAAGAACGAGTTGAACGACATCGTGAAGCCTTTGGCGGCTTTCTCGAAGGACGAGACCGAATGTGTTTTGGTGTTCCACTCGTAGAAGGCCGGGATCGAATCGACCTCTTTCTTCCAGAACATCCTTTGCTTGGCGAACGCAACCGGCTTGCCCCCGACGGTCCCGCGACCGAAGACGGGGCCGTGCACCGTTCGATCGACGGTTTCGGTGACCGTGCTCGGCTGTTGGTTCGAGCTAGTCGGAGTGACGCCCACGTTGATCGTCTCGTCTCGAGACTGCATCTTCGTACACTTGCCTTTGAACATGTAGTACTGCGAGTCCTTGGTGACTTTCTTGTGTTTGGGATCGCACAGAAGCTCGACGCGCGTGTCGACCGCGTCCGAGTAGCCGGTCGTCAAGGTCCACGCGTAGTCGGAACCGCGCCCGAGCGGGATCAACGCGGAGGTCCCGGGCACTGCCGGACCCCGGAAATCGACTCCCGGTGCGTGGACGTCGATATCCATGAAGAACCCAGGATTGGAATAGCCAACTTGAGGCGCCCCGAGCTCGAGCGGATGGCCCGTCGCCGACAGCTGCTTGGAGACGAGGATCGCGTTGGACTCTGGCTTCCCTGTAACGAAGCCGAGAGACGCAAGGGTGCGGGCGTCTCGAGCCGATGCTTGATTCACCCGTGCGGCAACCTTGGCTGCGTCGTCGGGGATCGCGATGGATCCCTTATCCAACTTTCCAAGGTTCTGCGTGTGGAAGTTGGCGTCCGACTTCGGGACGGTTGTAGGTGACGAAGGATCGTTCTGGAACATGAGGTCGTTGTAGACCTTGGTTCCGACTTTGCGTCCGTCGTGATCGATAACCGATCGATAGAAAGCGGCGTTCGTCAACTCGCCGCCGGCCGTCTCGCCAAAGACCCGAAGCTGGAGGATCGCGATGTAGAGGGTGTCTTCCGGCGTCCACGGCTCGAGATTGCCGGGACACTGGTCCGTCGATCCGGCGTTGTACTCGACGGGGCACGACTGGGGATCCTGCGTCAGCGAGTTCATGTACGCGTTAACGCCGTCGGAATAAGCCTGAAGGCCGTTCTGCACGGTCTTGCCGATCGCACCGAACTTGTTATCGAAGCTGTCGAACATCTTTGTGACTTCGTCTGCTGTATACCCCTGCTGGCGCGTGTCTTCGTCGCGCTGGAGATAAGCGTTGTTGTCGCCCGCGCCTAAGAAGGAGGCAAGAGTGCCCTCTGCTGCGTGACGGAACACGTCCATCTCGAAGAGCCGGTCTTGCGCTGTGACGTAGCCGAGTCCGAAGCTCGCGTGGTCGCTCGAGTCTCCATACACGTGAGGAATGCCCCACGAGTCGCGGTAGATCGTCACGCCCGTAGCGGGACTCTCTGTAGAAGCGATGGAGTCCGGGCCGAACTGCATCGTGTGCCAGTAGGCCGTCAGGTCGGAGGGCTTCAGCGCGTCTGCTTTGTCGGCGAGCGACGCATAAAGCGATAGCTGATCCGCGTAGTTGGGGCCGTAGGTACTCGTTGCAAGCTGCGACGCGGTAACGGTGCCATCTTCACCCGGAGGATCGATCGAATAAGCGCGCATCTCGTCCTTCACCGGCGGTGGTGCGTCGGCGGCTTGAGATACCTGGACCAGCGATAGCGACATCAGCGCAGCTGCTAGAAGCAGCGCGACCCAAGTGCGCATGCGCACCTCCCGCGGATAGGTGGATCGATCGTTGGTTGCTTTGTTACCCGCCCGAGCGTAGACGTAACAGGATTTAGCATCCGGCGATGAGATCCGGCGATCGCGTGCACGACCGATACGTGCTCGATGCCAGGATCGGGTCCGGTGGGATGGCCGAGGTGTGGCAGGCCCGTGACCTGCGCCTCGAGCGCGACGTAGCCATCAAGTTCCTGGCGCCGCAGCTTGCTCAGGACCCCGAGTTCCTCGTGCGCTTCTTCGCCGAAGCTCAGGGCGTAGCCCGGATCTCACACCCCAACGTCATCCAGGTTCTGGATTTTGGAGAGTTCGAGGATCGTTCATATCTCGTCATGGAGCTGGCGACGGGAGGCTCGGCCAAGGAGCTGACGGGAGCCCCCGTACCCCAGGACCGGGCCGCGGCGATCGTTGCGGACGCGGCCGGCGGTGCCGGGGCTGCCCACGAGCACGGCATCATCCACCGCGACATCAAGCCCGGAAACATCCTGTTGATGGAAGACGGCGTGGCGAAGCTCGCCGACTTCGGGATCGCATCCATCATCGCCGGCGAGAAGCTGACGGGAACCGGGCTCGCCATCGGATCGCCCCATTACATCTCTCCGGAGCAAGCCTCGGGCGGAGAGGCAACCGCACGCTCCGACGTGTACTCGCTGGGTGTCGTCTTGTTCGAGCTCGTAACCGGAACCCGCCCATTCGATGCTGCGAATGTCACGGCCCTGGCGATCGCGCATGTCGAACAGCCGCCTCCATTACCCCGCGAGGTGTATCCAGATATCGGGCCAACGCTCGAGGCGATCATCTTGCGGTGTCTCGATAAGGACCCGCAGGCTCGCTACCCCGATGGCGCTGCGCTTGCCGATGCACTCACGGGTTCCGTTGCGGGAACGGTGGTAGCGCCTGTACCAGAAGCAGTCGCCGACGAGACCTCGGCCTTCGCAGTGACAGCCGAGCCCGCCGGGCTCGAGGAGGCCCCTTCCCGCGTCCCGCTGATCGCGCTGGCGGCTCTGTTGGTGGCCGGGATCGCGGCCGCTGCCTTTTGGTTCGCCACCAACAACGACACGACCGCGAAACGCACGCCCATATCCGGCGTCGTGTCATCGGCGAGTCCGAAGCATCACAAGCGACACAAGAAGCCGAGCTCGTCAGTATCCCCGACAGGAGCCGTGCAAACCTCGGGGGTCGTGATCGCTCCTTCGAGCCCGCATCCGACTCCAAGCCCGGCGCACACCACCAAGGCCCCGCCCCCGCACAGAACACATTCGCCACCGAAACCAACCCCGACGCACACATCACCGCGGCCCACACATACGACCGTGCCGAGCTCGAGTCCCAGCCCCTAACCCGTCGCCGGACTCGGGCAGCGCGAATCCGTGTCGGACGAGCGAACCGCCTAGGGTCGGCCGTTACAGGTGTTCGGTGACCACAGCCCTCGGTTGTTGTCACGGGCTTGTTGTTGTAGCTGAACGAACAGGTCGGCGTGGCGGACGTTCGGTGGATAGGTGAAGACCTGCGCGTAACCGTTCGCAACCAGTCTCGCATTCACCATCTCGTCTCCGATGTACAAGTATCGCAACAGGCGCCCGTACGCATCGGTCTCTTCAACGTCCTTGACCATCCGCACCTGCACCCCGGTCAACAACGCATGGGTCGCGGCGGAGGCTTCCCTGCCGAAGCACTCGACAGGCGAATCGGGCTTCACCGACTCGGGTGTGTTGATCCCGAGGAACCTGACGCGATAAGACCGACCCGGCTGTGCACCGCCGGCCCCCGGCCCCTCGATCCGCCCCGTCACCTTCACGATCGCGGTGTCTCCATCTACAACTCTTGTTACGACACCTGCTTCGTAGCCCGGCGGCTCCGAGGAGAAAGTTGCGGGGGCCTGGTGGGTGAGGTCGACTCGATAGCCGCAGCTGCAGAGCGCGAGCGCGCATACGACCAGGGCCCGCGCTCGCATGCAACGGACCTTAGAGAGGTGGCGGCGCGGGGGCCGTGATCCCCGTCACTCTCACCGCGGAGACAGCGAGCCGAGAGGACGATGAACCCGAGAACTTGTTCTAGAGACTTTTGGCTGTTTGGTTACAGATCGCCCGCGACCACCGCGCTGCCGGGTGTCAGTGCTTTTGCCGTGACTTTGTCCCCCGCTTTAAGAGCGTAGGACAGGGCGGTCGGGTCTCCACCGGAAGGGCTCTTCAAGGTCGTCTTGACCTTGCCCGACTTGATAGTGACGATCCAGCTTCCACGACCTGCAGCGCCCGACACTGGGGTTGCCGCGTCCTGGGTGACTGTGAAGCTGCACTGAGCCTGGCCGGGATTGACGGCCAGACACTCATCCGTCGGCCCCCTACCTGTCATCGCGGACACATGTACCGGGGTCAACGCAAGACCAAAAGCGGTAGCAAAAAACACGACTCTCCGCATGGCATTTCCTCTCAGGATCCGCGTGGGTGAAGCATCGAGAAAACTCACTCGTGAGAACTTCGGGGCTCGACGGGGAAATCCTTGTGCTCTGCCATCAGAGAAGACCGGATGGGTCGTCCAGCGAGCGGATCACAGACATCGCGCGGGAATCAGAGTCGGCTTGACTTCTGTTCACCTTCCGCGTTCCATCGACGTATGGAACCGATCGCCGACTATGCATTGATCGGCGATTGCCACTCTGCTGCTCTCGTTGGCCGGTCGGGCTCGATCGATTGGGCCTGCTGGCCGCGTTTCGATTCACCGTCCACGTTCGCGGCGATCCTCGACGACGATCGAGGCGGAAGATTCAGGGTTGCGCCTAGCGATGTCGTCTCCATCGAGCGTAGTTACGTCGGAGATACGAACGTCCTGTCCACTCGATACGTCTGCCGGCGCGGTGAACTGGAGCTGATCGACTGCATGCCGGTCGAGCCCCTCGATCCCGGCGACCCAACGAGAGTCACTGCTTGTCGCTCTATCCTGCGACGGGTCACCTGCGTCGGCGGCGAAGTCAACGTCCGCGTCGAGATCGCCCCTCGCTTCGAGTACGGCGGCTTTGTGCCGCGCTTCAACACACCGTCGCCGACAACCGCGGAGATCGTGGGGGGTGCCGACGCCTTGTGGGTACGCGCTACGCGTCCACTAACGGCAACGAACGACGCGGTCGTCGCCGAGTGGAACCTGGACAGCGGGCAAAGAGCTTGGATCGAAACTCAGTGGACACCCTCACAGCATCCATCCCCGCTTGGTCTCGATTCGGATCGATCTTTCGACGCGCGCCTCGAAGCAACACTTGCGTTCTGGACAGCGTGGATCGACAGATGCTGGTACCTGGGTGAGTACGCATCGGCGGTGCGGCGATCGGCACTAACTCTCAAAGCATTGACCTACGCACCGACGGGCGCGGTGGTCGCGGCCCCCACGACTTCCCTTCCCGAGGAGATCGGCGGCGAACGCAACTGGGATTACCGCTACACATGGATCCGCGATGCCACGCTCACCCTGACGTCTCTTTTCGTTCTGGGATTCCGGGACGAGGCCGAGGAATTCAAGGCTTACGTCGAGAGAACAGGCGCCGGTCGACCAGAAGATCTGCAGATCATGTACGGGATCGGGGGCGAGCGAACCCTGCCCGAGCGCGAGCTCGATCACCTCGCAGGACATCGAGGGTCGAGACCCGTTCGTGTTGGAAACGGGGCGGTAAAGCAGATGCAACTCGATGCTTACGGTCAACTCCTTGAAGCTGCCTATCTTTTTGGCAGAACGGGCGGTGCCTTAACCGAAAGCAATTGGCGATTCCTGAGCGCCCTCGCCGACATCGTTTGCGAACGCTGGGTCTCTCCCGATCACGGCATCTGGGAGATCCGAGACGAGCCCCGTCACTTCGTGCACTCCAAGCTCAATTGCTGGCTCGCGCTCGAGCGCGCTATCAAGATCGCCGGTAGCCGAGGCGATACCGCAGCCGCGGCGCGATGGAAGGGGCCGCGCGATCGGGTCGCCCAATACCTTGTAGACCAAGCCGCCCCCGACGGTTGGTTCCATCAAGCGGTCGGCGTCCCGGCGGTCGACGCATCAACCTTGCTGATTCCCGCCCTTGGGCTCCTGCCTACCGACCACCCGCTGATGGCGGCGACTCTCGAACGAGTGGTGGCGGAACTATCTAGCGACGGATTGATCTTTCGATACCTGTCCCCCGATGGTTTGAGTGGGGGTGAGGGAGCGTTTCTGTTGTGCTCGTTCTGGCTGGTCGATTGTCTGACTCACGCAGGACGGTTGGATGAAGCGCAAGCCTTGCTCGAACGCTTG
>JAXDJM010000161.1:0-3832 GCA_034665605.1 Actinomycetota bacterium
ATCCGAGAATCGACCTCGTGCTGCGCCGAAGGAGCGAGATCTACCGAGGCAAGGACCTTCCGCACCTGGTACAGCGCGCTGCCCGGCAACGCCGTTCGGCTCAACGTGGCCACCACCAGTGCGAGAAGGACGAAAGCGATCGAGGGAACCAGGACGCGCGGCAGACGACGGGTCTCTCCACGAGCGGTCGTGCCCTGAACGAACAAAGCACGCACCCCGGGAGCCGGTGGCACGGCCGGGGTGAGGTTCGTGCGAAGGCTCTCGCCGAGCTCGCTGAGCTGCGTCACACGGGGGTCCGGATCCCGTCCGGACAGGGCGTCGTCGAGAAGATCGGCCTGGTCACGGCGTCCATCTGAGGTCATCGGGCGTCCGCCTTCTCGGCCATCAGAGCCCGCAGGTTCTCGAGGGCTCTGAACTGGAGCTGACGGATCGCGTTCGCTTTCTTTCCCATTACCGTTGCCGTTTCGTTGGTGTCGAGACCCGCTGCGAACCTAAGCAATAGCACCTCGCGCTGGTCCGGGACCAGGCCGTCCAAAAGCTCGTGCATGTCTGTAGCGAGCTCGCGAGTGACGACGACCTCGTCTGGGAGCGCGTCGGTCGATTCGCCCTCGGGCAGGTGGTCTGTGCCTGGACGCTCGCGCGTCGACCGCCTGACGTGATCCACGACCAGGTTGGACGCGATCCGGAAGATCCACGCCTCGAATCCCCCGGCTCGCCACCGGAAGCGGCCCAGGTCGCGGAGAACCCGTGCGAACGTCTCCGAGGCCACGTCGTCGGCGTCGGACGCAGACCTGAGCTTGGACAGCGCGTACCGGTAGATCCGGGGGTGGAACTCATCGAAGATCTCGCCCGCGGCGCGACCGTCCCCCTTGGATGCCCTTCGTATGTTGTCTCTGAGAGAGTCGGTGTCCACATTTGTCCCTTAAACGCAGGAAGAGCCCCAGGCGTTACGGGCGCGCCGGACGACAGACCCGCCCATGCCCCACTGTTCTACGGACGCCGAGGCCTCTGGGATTCTCGGGAACGAGACCGATTTTCTGAAGTGCGAGGCCATCGGGGTCGAGCGAAGGGAAAGCTCAGCCGCGGTCCTCGAGTGCCGTCCACCCGCGCGGGTCGGGGCCCACGTATTCGTGGTCCGGCCGGATCAAGCGGTTATCCGCGTACTGCTCGCGCACGTGGGCCGTCCATCCGGCGACGCGGCTGCACGCGAACACGGTTGTGAACAGATCGGTTGGGATCTGGAGATATCCGTAGACCGAAGCCGCGTAGAAGTCCACATTCGGATAGATGCCCTTTTCGTCCATGACGGCTTTCTCGATCTCTTGCGAGATCTCGTAGTTGTTCGAATCGCCCGTCTTCTCGGCCAGCACCTTGGCCATCTCTCGCAGGTGGGTGGCGCGGGGATCCTCGGTTCGATACACGCGATGGCCGAATCCCATGACCTTCTGCTTGCTGCGCAGTCTGTCGACGATGTAGTCGCGCGCTTTGGACGGTTCCTTGATCTCTTTGATCATGCGCATCACTTGCTCGTTGGCGCCACCGTGCAGCGGGCCCTTGAGCGCCGCGATGGCCGCCGTGATCGCGGAGTGGATGTCCGACAGAGTGGCCGCACACACTCGTGCGGCGAACGTCGAGGCGTTCATCGTGTGGTCGGCATGAAGCACAAGACAGATGTCGAAAATCCGGGCTTGCTCGTCGTCTGCCTTGTCGCCCTTGAGCATCCACAGGAAGTTCGCGGCCTGAGACAGGGTCTCGTCCGGCGGTATGAGCGGCTGCTCGTTGCGCATCCGGTCGTAGTACGCGACGAGCGTCGGGAAGACCGCGCACAACCGCACGGCCTTGCGATAGTTGGCCTCTTCCGAGGTATCCCAGCCGTCGGGATCTTTCGCAGAAGAAGCAGACACTGCCGTGCGCAGCATGGACATCGGTGCGCAATTCGCAGCCAGGTAGGGCATGAGCTTCATCACGAAGTCGTTCGGCTCGCGATCGCGAGCCAGTTGCGACTTCAATTCATCCAGTTGCTGGCCGGTTGGGAGCTCGAGGTTCTGTAAGAGGTAGATGACCTCTTCGAAGGTTGCGTTGTCGGCCAGGTCGTGGATGTCGTACCCGACGTATGACAGCCGGCCTTCGGCCCCATCGATGTCGGAAAGGGCAGTTTCGGCGGCTACTACACCTTCCAAACCCTTGCCGGTTTTAGCCATCCTCGTGCATCGACCTTTCGCCTCGCGTCGCCTCGCGTGCGTGCTCACCAGGCTGTTTTCAGAAGGCTATCAGGTAGGTTAGGCGCCTCTGAGCCGTACTCAAACTCATCGCGAGAGAGGTTTCTTCGATGTCACAGAAAGTTCATCGCGTCACATTCATCCCCGGCGACGGCACGGGACCGGAGATCGCCGAAGCGACACGGCGCGTGCTCGAAGCCACCGGCGTGGGCTTCGATTGGGACGTGCAACACGCCGGAACCGATGTCATGGAGGAGTACGGCACTCCGCTTCCCGACCAAGTTCTGGAATCCGTGCGGAAGAACAAAGTCGCCATCAAGGGACCCATCACAACGCCTGTAGGGACCGGTTTTAGGAGCGTCAACGTCGCGCTTCGCAAGGAGCTCGATCTGTACATGTGCTTGCGGCCGTGCAAGTCGTATCCGGGCGTTCGGTCGCGCTACGAGAACATAGACCTGGTCGTGGTCCGCGAGAACCACGAGGATCTATATGCCGGGATCGAGTTCGAGCAAGGGTCTCCCGAAGCTCGCAAATTGATCGATTTCATCGACGAGCTGGGTGCCCGGCGCATCAGGGAAGACTCCGGCATCTCGATCAAGCCGATCTCGGTGTTTGGGACCAAGCGCATCGTGAGGGCCGCGTTCGACTATGCGATCAAGAACGGTCGAAAGAAAGTCACCGCGGTCCACAAGGCAAACATCATGAAGTTCTCCGACGGTCTCTTTCTGCATACCGCCCGACAGGTTGCGGAAGAAGAGTACGGAGATTCCGGCGTCGAGTTCGAAGACCGGATCGTGGACAACATGTGCATGCAACTCGTGCAGAAGCCGGAGCTCTACGACGTTTTGGTGTTGCCCAACCTGTACGGCGACATCGTTTCGGATCTGGGAGCGGGATTGGTAGGGGGCCTTGGGGTCGCGCCCGGCGGGAACATCGGCGACGACGCTGCCGTATTCGAGCCCACACACGGCTCCGCTCCGAAGTATTCCGGGCAGAACAAGGTCAATCCGATGGCGATGATGCTCTCGGGCGTTTTGATGTTGCGGCATCTCGACGAAGTCGACGCGGCAGATCGCTTGGAAACGGCGATCGCCGACGTGATCGCAGAAGGCAAGTACGTGACTTACGACATGAAGCCCGATCGTGATGATCCAACAGCCGTCGGCACATCGCAGGTGGCCGACGGGATCATCCAGAAACTTTCCTGACCTAAGGGGGCACGATGACGATGGGGTCGACGAAGGTAACGGTGGTCGGGGCCGGCAATGTCGGCTCGAATACCGCTCGCCGGGTCGCCGAGAAGGGTTTGGCGGACGAGGTCGTGATGATCGACATCGTCGAGGGGCTTCCGCAAGGATTGGCGTTGGACATCAATCAGTCGGCGCCCGTCGAGCGGTTCGAGACGCTGGTTACTGGGACGAACGACTATGCAGACACGGCCGACTCGGATGTCGTCGTGATCACGGCAGGCCTTCCGCGAAAGCCGGGGATGAGCCGGATGGATCTGCTCGACAAGAACTCCGAGATCGTGGGTGGCGTGACCCGGCAGATCGCCGAGAACTCACCCGACGCGATCATCATCGTCGTCTCCAATCCACTAGACGAGATGACTT
>JAXDJM010000162.1:0-28451 GCA_034665605.1 Actinomycetota bacterium
GACCGTGAGGCTCGGAGCTCCGGCGTCGCCGCCGAAGGTCTGGGAGAACACCTCCGGAGCAAGGCTGGACCCCCCCATCCCCAGGAGCACCACCTCCTCGATGCCCGCCTCTCTGATGCCCGCAGCAGCCGCCTTCAGGCGCTCGATCTCGGTCTCCATCGAGAACGGAAGGTCGAGCCAGCCGAGCCGCTCCGCCGGATCGTCCTCCCCCGGCGCCCACGCCGAGGGGTCGCGCGACCAGATACGCCCGGCCAGATCACTGGGCGGCGCCTGATCGACCCCCGCGATACGCCACATGGCGAGCCTCCCTTAGCAGATGTGGTGATTTCGAGCAGCTTGCCATGACGGGTGGGCAACGTTGTTTACCGGCCCCGTTCTGGACGACATACTTCTATGTGGAGCAGAGGGATCCCAACAGGGGATCGACCCCTCTGCCTTGCCGGATCGCAGGAGGTCACGTGATACGTAAGTTGAATGCGCTTCTGTGCACGTCTGTGGTGTTGCTGGCGGCGTGCGGCGGTTCCTCAGGTTCGTCGTCGGGAGCCGAGAACGAGTTCTTCAAGGCGATCGACAACCTCAAGGGCTCGGGCCAGACCATTACTCTCTCGCTCGACTCGACCCCCGCGTCGCTCCAAGCGCTGAGTCAGGACAGCAGCACCAGTCTTACCAGCGACACTGCGCAGAAGATCCTCGATTCGTCTTTTTCGATCTCCGGAAACGGTGCGAGTGATCCGCAGGACGCGCAGGCGCAGATCGTCCTCACCGTTGGAGGCTCCGACGATGTCGAGATAAGAGTCGTCAACCAGGTCATCTACATACGGGCCGACGTTCATTCATTGCTTTCGACGTTCGGCCAAGACCCATCAAAAGCCGACGCGGCCGCACAGAAAGCTGCAGCCTCTGGATTCAGCTTCGTGGCTTCCCTGGTACAAGGGAAATGGATCGCCCTCGAAGGCTTGGCACAGCTCGAGCAGACCCTTGGCGGAGCATCTCCGTCGGCCTCAACCGCGCAACTGGGCCAGATCCAAAGCAAGTTGCTAGATGCGATCAAGAACGCGGCAACCGTCACCGACGAAGGAAGCGATTCGATCGGAGACCATCTCGTGGCTTCGTTCCCGTTGCGTGACCTCGCGTCGAAGCTCATCGACTCGTTGAAGTCGATAAACCCGGCGGCAGCCGCAACGGCTCCCGATCTATCGAAGGTTCCGGACAAGGACGTGAAGCTCGATGCGTGGGTGAAGGACGGCAAGCTCGTCCAGCTCGAGTTCGACTTCCTCCAGATCAATGACCTCGTCCAAAATGACAGCGACAAGCTGCCTGCAGGCGTGACCAAGCTGGCTCTGAAGGTGGCGTTGGCACCGTTCTCGGGTTCGGTCGATGCACCGAGCGGAGCGGTCCAAGTCAACATCCAGGAACTGCTGCAGTCGATCATCGGCACCACCACCAGCGGTTCGAGCAGCAGCTCGTCGAGCACCGGTAGCTCGACGGCCCAGTTCTGCAACGCGTTGAAGTCCCAGCCCGCGTCGGTTCAGAAGCAGTTCAAAGATCAGTGCCCCAACCTGTAGTCACAGCTTCCGCGTAACGAAAAGGACCCGCTCGCCGGCGGGTCCTTTTCGCGTGGGGTGGATCACCCGAGCGGTAAGTTGAGAGAACGACGTCGCGACCACTGGAGGCCTGATGGCAGGGACGGACACTTTCGGGGCGAAAGCCACCATGGCGGCTGCCGGTGGAGATCTCAACTACTACCGGCTACAGGCCCTAGCGTCGGCCAACCTCGCGGATCTGGACAAGATCCCCGCGACGGTAAAGATCCTGCTCGAGAACCTCGTGCGCTTCTCCGGAACCGCGTTCGCCTCCGACGACGATGTAGCAGCCCTGGCGGTGTGGGGGCGGAAACCCGTCGACGAACGAGAGTTCTCTTACTCGCCGTCGCGGGTCATCCTCCAGGACTTCACCGGTGTTCCCACCGTCGTCGACCTGGCGGCGATGCGCTCCGCCATGCATCGTGGGGGCGGAGACCCATCCAAGGTGGATCCACTGGTGCCCGTGGATCTGGTGATCGACCACTCGGTCCAGGTCGACGCGTTCGCGAGCGACCGTGCTTTCTCGATCAACGTCGAGCGCGAGTACGAACGCAATCACGAGCGGTACTCGCTATTGCGTTGGGCGCAGCAGGCCTTCAAGGGTTTCCGTGTCGTACCGCCCGGGATGGGGATCGTTCATCAGGTCAACCTGGAACACATAGCGACCGTCGTGCGGGTTCTAGACGGCGGCGTCGCCATACCCGACACGCTCGTTGGTACCGATTCGCACACGACGATGATCAATGGTCTCGGCGTTCTGGGCTGGGGTGTCGGCGGCATCGAAGCGGAGGCAGCCATGCTCGGCCAGCCGTTGCCGCTCGGAACCCCGAAGGTCGTCGGGTTCAAGATGACCGGGGCTTTGGAGATCGGGGTCACCGCTACCGACCTGGTTCTGACGGTCACCGAGATGCTACGCAAACACGGAGTCGTTGGAAAGTTCGTCGAGTTCTACGGACACGGGCTCTCGAGTCTCAGCGTCGCCGACCGAGCCACGCTCTCGAACATGTCTCCCGAATACGGCGCGACGGCCGCTCTGTTCCCCGTCGACCGGCAGACGCTCGACTACTTGCGTCTTACCGGCCGCCCCGAAGATCTGATCGATCTCGTCGAGCGGTACTCGAAGGAACAGACGCTCTTTCGAACCGACGACACCCCGGATCCCGAGTTCACCGAAACGCTCGAGCTCGAGCTCTCGTCGGTAGTACCCAGTCTCGCCGGGCCGCGCCGTCCGCAAGATCGCGCTCCCTTGGATCGGGTGTGGGAGAGCTTCACCAAGATCTACGAGAACAAAGACACCAACGACGGCGTTCGCATACAGGTCAGCCGTTTCCTCGGCGAAGGCGGCGACTCACAGCTGTTTGCGAGTGGTGGTGAGGCGACGTCGCTCGAGCCAAGCGATCTAAAAGAAGTTCGGTTGCACAACGGTGACGTCGTCATCGCAGCGATCACGAGTTGCACCAACACGTCCAATCCATCGGTGATGCTGGCTGCGGCTCTGGTAGCGAAGAAAGCGGTCGAGAAAGGGCTGGAGACCAAGCCGTGGGTCAAGACGTCGATGGCTCCCGGGTCGCGGGTCGTCACCAAGTATCTCGAAGGCTCGGGGCTGCTCGGGTACCTCGAGAAACTCGGCTTCAACGTCGTGGGTTACGGGTGCACGACGTGCATCGGCAACTCCGGCCCCCTGCCCCAACCCGTGGCCGACGCGATCGACGCTCATGATCTCGCCGTGGTGTCGGTGCTATCCGGCAACCGCAACTTCGAAGGACGGATCCATCCGCAGGTGAAAGCGAGCTACCTCGGCTCGCCGCCTCTGGTCGTCGCCTACGCGCTGGCAGGTACCGCCAACATCGACCTAACCGCCGATCCGATCGGCACCGACCAGGACGGCCACGATGTTTATCTGAAAGACCTGTGGCCGTC
This sequence comes from Actinomycetota bacterium, assembly GCA_034665605.1. Lineage (GTDB taxonomy): Bacteria > Actinomycetota > CADDZG01 > CADDZG01 > WHSQ01 > JALZGD01. Next base: position 3,504 of record JAXDJM010000162.1, read on the forward strand.
ACCCGAAGAGGTTGCCGAGGCGATGTCTTCAGTGAAGGCCGAGCTCTTCATCGAGGAGTACGCGCACGTTTTCGAAGGTGACGAGCGATGGGCCGCCCTGCCGTCTCCCGTCGGAGACCTTTACGAATGGGACCCCGATTCCACTTACGTTCGTGAGCCGCCGTTCTTCGTCGACCTTTCCGAAGAACCGGCCGCGATCGAAGACATCCGGGGGGCAAGAGTCCTCGCGCTCGTCGGCGACTCGATCACGACCGACCACATCTCCCCTGCCGGCGCGATCCCCCCGGCGTCGCCTGCCGGCAAGTACCTGCAGGAGCACGACGTGGAGATCAGAGATTTCAACAGTTACGGATCGCGCCGGGGTAATCACGAAGTCATGATGCGCGGCACGTTCGCCAACATCCGGTTCCGCAACCAACTCGCCGGGGGCAAAGAGGGCGGCTGGACGGCCCACCTTCCCGACGGGGAAATCCAAACGATCTACGACGCTTCGATGCACTACGACCAAGAGGGAATCTCTCTGGTCATCGTTGCCGGCAAGGAGTACGGCTCGGGTAGCTCGAGGGACTGGGCCGCAAAGGGTCCGTCTCTTCTCGGCGTCACGGCCGTCATCGCCGAGAGTTTCGAGCGGATCCATCGCTCGAACCTCGTCGGGATGGGGATCTTGCCCCTGCAACTCATCAACGGCGCTACTGCTGGATCACTGGGGATCGACGGGACCGAGACGTTCGACATCACCGGCCTCGACAGCGTGGAGCCTCACGCGGAGCTCACCGTCACCGGTCATAAGGCCGGCGGCGACGACTTCCGATTCCAGGTCGAATGCCGGATCGATTCCGCGGTCGAGCTCGATTACTACCGCAACGGTGGCGTGCTTCAGATGGTGCTACGCAGGATGCTGAAGCAGTCTTAGATCGGTGACTACCGCTTCGAGTACTGCGGAGCCTTGCGAGCCTTCTTGAGCCCGTACTTCCGGCGCTCCTTCTCGCGAGCGTCGCGAGTCAAGAAACCGGCCTTCTTAAGTTGAGGTCGCAGATCGGGATCTAGCTCGAGAAGTGACTTCGCAAGGGCGTGGCGCAAGGCACCCGCCTGCCCGCTGACTCCGCCGCCCTCGATCTTTGCGATCACGTCGTAGCGGTCGAGGGTTTCGGTCATCCGAAGGGGCTCGGTGATCACCATGCGGTGCGTCGCCGACGGGAAGTAGTCCTCGAGCGGGCGACCGTTGATCTCGAAGCGGCCGGTCCCCGCCAGCAGGCGAGCGCGACATACCGCTTCTTTCCGACGGCCGGTCGCGCGAGCGAGCGCCTCAGGCATTCGTCACCTCTTCGATCGTGTGTGCTTGTTCGACGTTGTGCGGTGCCGCGACCGGTTTCAGATCCAACGGCTTGGGATCCTGTGCGGACTGAGAATGGTCTGGGCCTGCGTAGACCTTGAGCTTTTTCAGCATCGCTCGGCCCAACCGGTTACTCGGAAGCATCCCGCGCACCGCCTTTTGGATCGCAAGCTCGGGCCGAGTGGCCATGAGCCGCGCGTAGGAGGTCGACTTCAGCCCGCCGGGATATCCGGAGTGACGGTGCATCTGCTTGTCGGTGAGCTTGTTGCCGGTAAGAACGACCTTGGCGGCGTTCACCACGATGACGTGGTCGCCGGTATCGAGATGGGGTGAGAAGCTCGGCTTGTGCTTTCCGCGCAAACGCTTCGCCACCTCTGATGCGAGACGGCCGAGCACGATGCCGTCGGCATCGACGAGCCACCACTCGCGCGTTATCTCGTCCGGTGTTACCGAATGGGTCTTCATTACCGTCCTGACCGTCCTAGGGACGTGCATCGGCCAGAGCCAAGCTCTGGGGAGAAAGTGCAGGATAACGGCACTATTTCGATGGGTCAAACGACATCGGCCTTCGGGCTCCAGACCATTTACATGGAGCCCACGGCGCGCTGCGCTAGCGCAGCGCTAGCGCCTTCGGGCTCCAGACCAGCCTTCGTCGTACTCGACCGCGACCAGGCAGAGGCCGTGGGGCGCGGCGACCGGGCCCGCAGCACTTCGGTCGCGAGCGGCGATCGTCGAGGGCATGTCGTCCGGTGACCTTCTGCCTTCGCCCACGTGGACGAGCGTCCCGACGATCGAGCGCACCATCTGCTGGATGAACGCGTTCGCCCGGGCCGTGATCCGCACGATCCCATCGACTCGCTCGCATTGGAGCTCGAACAGGTTGCGCTCAGCGGACGCGCTCGGATCTGCAACACGTCCGAAAGAGCTGAAGTCGTGGGGGCCGAGCAGATGTCCGGCAGCTTCGGTCATCGCTGCCAGATCGAGAGGCTCCGGATGCCACAGCGTGGTGCCGGCAAGGAACGGATCGGGAACGGAAGCCTCCAGGATCGCGTATGCGTACATGCGCGATCGGGCGCTGAATCGCGCATGCCATTGGCCGTCCACAGTCCGGCAAGAGCTCACCGCGATGAACGGCGCACACATACCGTTGAGCGAGTCCTTGATCTTGTCGACGTCGAGGTCGGCCGGGACATCGTGCACGCTCATGACTTGCCCGAGCGCATGAACGCCGGCGTCCGTACGACCCGCTCCATACGTGATGGGGGCATAACCGAACAGCTTGCTTAGTGCAGATTCAACCTCGCCCTGAACGGTGCGCACGTCGGGCTGCCGGGCGAATCCGTGAAACGGAGCTCCGTTATAGGCGAGATCGAGCCGAAGGTTCAGAGCGTGCTTTCCTACTGATCCTGCTCGGTCGAGCCGCCTTCCGGCACACCACCGGCACCCGCAGGTCCCGCCTCGAGATCGGGATCGGCATCGACCGCTTCCTCAGAAGAGGCTTCGAGCGCCTGACTCTCTTCATCGGTGTCATCCGTCGGCGCCGTCTCTTCACCGGACTCGTCGGGCTCGCGGCCTTCGACCGCGGCTTGAGCAGCACGAGATCGAGCGGGCTTGTCCTGATCGCCCTCCCGCCTGCGGCGGGTCGGGCGGCGACGCCTCCGTGAGGGCGTTTCTTCGCCGTCGTCCGAGGTCGGCGCTTCGGCAACGCCTTCGTCGACCAATTCGATCAGCGCCATGAGCGCGCCGTCGCCGTTGCGGGGGCCGAGCTTCAAGATGCGCGTGTATCCACCGTTGCGGTCCTCGAACCGGGGACCGATGTCGGCGAACAGCTTGTGCACGATCGCCCGGTCTTCGATGACGGACAGAACTTGCCTCCGATCGTGGACCGAGCCTTTCTTGGCCTTGGTGATCAATCTCTCCGCGTAGGGTCGCAGGAGCTTGGCCTTGGCCTCGGTCGTCTTGATGCGCTCGTGCTCGAACAGCGACAGAGCAAGGTTCGACAGCATCTGTCGCTGGTGGGACGGGTTTGACCCGAGGCTATGACCCTTCTTGGGAGCCGGCATCGAAGATCCTTAGAACTCTTTGCCGCGCAAGCCGAGGCCCATCTCTTCGAGCTTCGCCTTGACCTCGTCGATCGACTTCTGACCGAAATTGCGGATCTCCATCAGGTCCTCTTCGGACTTCTGAACCAGCTCGCCGACCGTCTGTACGCCTTCGCGCTTCAGGCAGTTGTACGAGCGAACGGTGAGATCCATGTCCTCGATCGGCTGGGCAAGGACGCCCGAAACCTCGTCTTCTCCGACTTCGGGACCGAGGTCCAGGCCGGGCCCCTCGCCGACGTCGGCAAAGAGCTTGAAGAGGTTCACCAGGGTGGATCCGGCCGCGGACAGTGCATCCCACGGCGACATCGACCCGTCGGTTTCTACATCGAGGATCAAGCGATCGTAGTTCGTCATCTGCTCGACCCTCGTCGGCTCGACCTCGTAGGTCACCCGGCGAACGGGCGAGAAGATCGCGTCGATCGGGATCGTGCCGATGGCTTCCTTCGGCGCGATGGTCGCAGCTACGTAGCCGCGGCCCTGCTCGATACGGAGCTCCATCGACAAAGACGCATTCTTGTTGAGGGTCGCGATGTGGTGGTCGGGATTGAGGATCTCGACTCCGGCGGGCAGCTCGATATCGGCCGCCGTTACCTTCTTGGATCCGGTGGCGCGCAGGTACACGGTCGTGGGCTCTTCGTGATCCGAAGAGACGACAAGTTCCTTGAGATTGAGAACGATGTCGGTGACGTCTTCGGTGACGCCGTCGATCGTCGAGAATTCATGCAAGACGCTGTCGATCTTTATCTGGGTGATGGCTGCACCCGGGATCGACGACAGCAACGTCCGCCGCAACGAGTTCCCAAGCGTGTACCCGAACCCGGGCTCCAGGGGTTCGATCGTGAATTTACGGCGTATGTCTGAGATCTCTTCTTCCGAGATCTGAGGTCTTTGGACAATCAGCAGATCCATACAGCTCCTTTCGGCCCGCAGGCATCGGTGGCCCGCGGAACAGCCCCGTTTACTTCGAGTAGTACTCGACTATGAGTTGCTCTTGAACCGGCACTTCCATCTGGCTGCGCTCGGGCAGCGCCACGACGGAAACGCTTAGGTCGCTGAGGCTCGAGCTCAGCCAGTCGGGGATGACCCGGCCTTCTGCGTAGGAAGTGTTCTCGACGATCCTTCCGAGGGACTTCGAACGGTTACGAACGGTGACGGTGTCACCGGTCTTGACGCGAAACGAAGGGATGTTCACCTTCTTGCCGTTGACCTCGAAGTGCCCGTGCGAGACGAGCTGGCGGGCCATCGGCCGGTTCATCGCGAACCCGGCGCGATAAACGACGTTGTCCAGGCGCGTCTCGCAGATCCGCATCAGCTCTTCGCCGGTGACACCCTTCGACTGGGCCGCCTCTTCGTAGTAACGGCGGAACTGCTTCTCAAGAATCCCGTAGAACCGTTTCGCCTTCTGCTTCTCGCGGAGCTGCAGCAGGTATTCCGACTCACGGACGCGGCCCCGTCCTTGCTCGCCGGGAGGAGGCCGTCCTTTCTCGATTGGACATTTGGGCGATTCGCAGCGAGTGCCTTTCAGAAAGAGCTTTGTGCGCTCTCTGCGGCACAGCTTGCAAACGGGTCCCAGGTAACGAGCCATCAGACTCTCCGTCTCTTGCGAGGACGGCAGCCGTTGTGCGGCACCGGAGTTACGTCTTTGATGCCGATGATCTCCAAGCCCGAGGCCTGAAGGGATCGGATCGCGGTCTCGCGACCGGAGCCGGGCCCCTTGACCTCTACGTCGACCCTGCGCACCCCGTGCTCTTGTGCCCGACGAGAGGCTGCTTCGGCGGCGAGTTGGGCGGCGAAGGGGGTCGACTTACGCGAGCCCTTGAAACCGACGTTGCCGGCGGATGCCCACGACAACACGTTCCCATCCGGATCGGTGATCGAGATGATCGTGTTGTTGAACGTCGACTTGATGTGCGCGACCCCGTGAACGACGTTCTTCTTCTCGCGCCTTCTGGTCTTTGTCTTCTTCTTAGGAGATGCCAAGTACGAACCCTTCCACTATTTCTTGCCGACTGCTTTCTTCTTGCCCGCGACGGTCTTCTTCGGGCCCTTCCGCGTACGTGCGTTCGTGTGGGTCCTCTGACCGTGGACCGGCAAGCTGCGGCGGTGACGGAGCCCTTGGTAGGACCCGATCTCGACCTTGCGCTTGATGTTCTGGTTGACCTCACGACGAAGGTCACCCTCGACCCGGTAGTTGGCGCCGATCCAGTCACGGATGCGAACGACCTCGTCGTCGGTCAGATCGCGAACGCGAGTGTTCGGGGTTACTTGCGATCCGATACACGTCTGCATCGCCTTCGTCTGACCGATCCCATATATGTAGGTGAGCGCGACGTCGAGTCGCTTCTCGCGGGGTAGATCGACTCCAGAGATACGTGCCATCAGCTAGCCCCCTCTAACCTTGCCGCTGCTTGTGACGCGGGTTCGAGCAGATGACCATCACGCGCCCACGGCGACGGATGATCTTGCACTTGTCACAGATCTTCTTGACGCTCGGCTGCACCTTCATGCTCTGCTCCCGCGCTACTTGTACCGATACACGACGCGCCCTCGGGTCAGGTCGTAGGGCGATAGCTCTACGAGCACCCTGTCGCCCGGAAGGATCCGGATGTAGTGCATCCGCATCTTCCCGGAGATGTGCGCGAGGACTCTGTGGCCGTTGTCCAGCTCGACCTTGAACATCGCATTGGGCAAAGGCTCAACAACGGTGCCTTCGACCTGGATCCCTTCCTCTTTCGAGGAGGGCACCTTCTCTTTGTTCTTTGCCACGCGCACTACCCCTAAGACTTGCACTCCTGGTTTTCCCAACCCATAAGAAACGCCCCCTAAGGGGCGCGCGACAGCACGGGTCGGGCCGGCCGCCCAGGATAGCAGATGGGGCGGAGGCGTCTAAAGGGCTGGGACGTCGGCGTTCGCCGTCAGGATCGCGTGGCCGTCCTCGGTGATCGCCACCGTGTGCTCGAAGTGGGCCGACAGCGCACCGTCGGCGGTTACCACCGTCCAACCGTCCGGCAACGATTTCGTCGCATCGCCGCCGGCGTTGATCATTGGCTCGATCGCAACGGTCATCCCCGGTGCGAGAACCTCTCGCCTCCCGGGAGGCCCGTAATTGGGTACCCACGGCTCTTCGTGTAGGGCCCGTCCGACTCCGTGACCGGCATATTCGCGAACTATGCCGAAGCCGGCCCGATCGGCGATCTGCTCGACGGCGTAGCCCACGTCACCCAACCGGTTGCCGGGCCTGCACTGAGCGATCGCAGCTCCGAGGGCTTCTTCGGTCACCCTGAGGAGCCGTTGGGCGACCTCGCCGACGGCGCCTACCGGGAATGTCCACGCGGAGTCGGCGTGGAACCCATCGAGGAACGCTCCGACGTCGACCGAGATGATGTCTCCCTCGTGGAGTTGCCGGGGACCGGGGATCCCGTGAACGATCTCCTCGTTGACCGACGTGCAGATGGAGGCCGGATAACCCCGGTATCCCTTGAAGGAGGGAACGGCCCCTTCTGAAGTGATCGCCTCTTCTGCCAAGCGGTCCAGCTGCGCGGTAGTCACGCCGGGATGGAGCGCGTCGTGCAACCGCGAGATCGTGTCGGCAACGATCGCACCAGCGCGGCGCATCAGCGCCAGTTCCTCCGGCGACTTCTTATAGATCACTTCCCGCTCCCTCCGGAGTCGAGCGCAGCTTCGATCCGAGCGAAGACTTCGTCTGTAGTACCTATCCCGTCCACTTCGCGTAACAACCCACGATCGCCGTAATACGCCTTCAGTGGTTCGGTCTGCTCGTGATAGAGCCCGAGCCGGTGCCGAATAGTGCGTTCGTCGATGTCATCGGTTCGTCCCACGACCGGCCCTCCGCACACGTCGCACGTCCAGTTCTCATTCGGAGGCTGGTCGACGTGATAGTTGTGGCCGCACTTCGAGCATGCTCGTCGCCCAAGGAGCCTGCGAAGCGACACGTCTTCGGGAACGTCGATGACGAGGGCGGCGTCCAGAGAGGCGCCCTGGTCGGCCATGATCTTGTCGAGAGCTTCCGCCTGACGCATCGAGCGCGGAAAGCCATCCAGTAGGAATCCCTCGCGGCTGTCTCCCGCCTCGAGCCGGTCCTTGACCACCTGGATCGTCAGATCATCGGGGACGAGCTTGCCGTTATCGACGTACTCGAACACGCGCAGTCCCAGCGCGGTCTTCCCCTGCATGGCCCACCGGAATATCTCGCCGGTCGAGATCGCAGGGATCGAGAAGCGCTCCGCGATGCGCTCCGCCTGGGTGCCCTTGCCCGCCCCTTGGGGGCCGAAGATGACTATCCGCATCGAAAGCTTCTTACGCCTACTTCAAGAAGCCTTCGTAGTGACGCATCATCAGCTGCGACTCGATCTGCTTCATCGTCTCGAGCGTCACGCCGACGGTGATCAAGATCGACGTTCCACCGAACGGAAGTCGCTGGATGTTCTGCGTCGCTAGGAAGACCGATGGGATCAAAGCGATAGCCGCGACGAAGATGGCGCCGGGGAGCGTGATCCTCGTAAGGATGCGGTCTAGATACTCGGCGGTTTGCCGACCCGGTCTGATGCCCGGCACGAATCCTCCGTACTGCTTCATGTTGTCCGCGACGTCGACCGGATTGAATGTGATCGCGGTATAGAAGTACGAGAAGAACACCACGAGCAATCCATAGATGAGCATGTACAGGAAACTGCGTGGGTTCAACAGGTTGTTGGTCAAGAAGCTCTGGATCCCCTTGTTCTGGATCACGTTCTGCAGGAGCTGCGGGATGTAGAGGACGCTCGACGCAAAGATGATTGGGATCACGCCTGCCTGATTAACTTTGAGCGGTATATAGGTCGAACTACCGCCGTACATCTTCCGTCCCACCACGCGTTTCGCATACTGGACGGGGATCCTGCGCTGGCCCTGCTCCATGATCACGATCGCCACGATGATCCCCACGCCGATGGCACAGATGATCGTGAAGATGAACCCACCCTTCTGGGCCAGGATGCCGTTACCTTCGCTCGGGAGCCGCGAGATGATCGACGCGAAGATCAGGATCGACATCCCGTTCCCGACTCCTCGCTGCGTGATGATCTCGCCGAGCCACATGATGAGTGACGTCCCGGCGGTGAGCGACAACACGATCAGTGCGACGCGGCCGGCGCTGAAATGCGGGATCAGGTCGATCGAGTTGCCGTTGGCGTCGGTGATGTTTCCGTTGTGGAACAAGAAAGCGAGCCCGGTGGACTGCAGGATCGCAAGAGCAACCGTGAGATAACGCGTCCACTGGGTGATCTTCTTGTAACCGGCCTCGCCCTCTTTCGACCACGCCTCGAGCTTCGGGATGACCACGGTGAGCAGCTGCATGATGATCGACGAGGTGATGTACGGCATGATCCCGAGGGCGAAGATCGCGAGTTGGGTCAAAGCGCCGCCGGAGAACAGGTTGATGAATGCGAGCGCGCCGCCCTGAACGCCGCTTGCGAACTGGTGAGCCTTCTGGACGTCGATGCCCGGCGTCGGGATGTGTGCCCCAAGCCGGTAAACGCCGATGATGAGAACCGTGAACAGGATCTTCTTGCGAAGGTCCGGGACCTTGAAGGCGTTTACGAACCCCCCGAGGATGTTCACTTGGAAGCGCCTTCCTCCCGGGCGGGTAGCACGTCGACGGTTCCTCCGGCGGCTTCGATCTTCGAGCGAGCGGTCGCGCTGAACGCGTGGGCCGAAACGGTTAGGCCGCGACCGATCTCGCCGGCGCCCAGCACCTTGATCAAACGATCGCGTTTGCGAACGAGCCCCGCGGCCCGCAGCTCCTGCGGGCCGACCCGATCGCCGTCGAGATCCGTTAGATCGGAGACGTTGACCACGCCATATTCGGTTCTGTTAGGGGGCGTAAAGCCTTTGAGCTTCGGAACGCGCCGGGCCAGCGGCATCTGGCCCCCTTCGAAGAAGGTACTGACCTTGCCTCTCGCGCGAGTCCCCTTGGTTCCGCGGCCCGCGGTCTTGCCCTTGCCGGATGCCTCTCCGCGGCCGACCCGCTTCGAGCGCTTGTGGGCGCCGGGAGCGGGTTTCAGGTCGTGCGGCTTCATCTACTTCAACTCCTCGACAGACACGAGGTGCTCCACGGCCCGGATCATCCCTCTGATCTCGGGCTTGTCCTCGTGGACCACAGAGTCTCCCATGCGCTTGATCCCTAGTGCTCTCATCGTCCCACGCTGCTTGGCCCCCCGAGACGTAGCCGATCGCACTTGCGTGACCTTGATCTGCCCCATCACTATCTCCCGCCGTCGGGGCCGATCGAGGACCCTCTGAGGAGATAGGCCGGAGCGACCTCTTCGGGCGTCTTGCCGCGACGGCGGGCCACACTCTCGGCCGTGCTCAGGGTTTTCAGCGCCTTGACCGTTGCATGGACGATGTTGACGGCATTGTCTGATCCCATCGATTTCGAGAGGATGTCCCGGATGCCGGAGCACTCGACCACGGCGCGAACGGGCCCGCCGGCGATGACCCCGGTTCCGGGCGAGGCGGGCTTCAGCAGCACTACGCCGCCGGCTTCCTCTGCAATGATCTCGTGCGGGATCGTCTGGCCGACCAGAGGAACTCTGAAGAAGCTCCGCTTGGCCTCCTCGACGCCCTTCTGGATAGCGGCCGGCACCTCGCGCGCTTTCCCATAGCCGACGCCGACCTGACCTTGGCCGTCACCTACCACAACGAGAGCCGTGAAGGAGAACCGCCGTCCACCTTTGACGACCTTTGAGACGCGGTTGATCGACACGACGCGCTCTTCGTACTGATTACGGTCGTCATCACGTCCGCGCCCTCCCCCGCTACGAGCCATTTGTAATCCTCATCAGAATTCGAGCCCTCCTTCGCGGGCGCCGTCGGCGACCGACTCGATGCGTCCGTGATAGCGGAACCCGCCTCGGTCGAAGATGGCTCGCCCGATACCGGCGCCCTTCGCCTTCTTTGCGATGTCCATCCCAACCGCCTTGGCGCGAGCTTTGGGATCCCCATCGGCATCAACCGCGAGCGTCGAGCTCGATGCCAGTGTGGTATGCGCAAACGCGTCGATCAGTTGAGCGTAGAGGTGCCGGTTCGATCGGTAGACGGCCAGGCGGGGACGGTCGGCAGTCCCGACGATCTTCTTGCGCACCCGCGAGTGGCGGCGGATGCGACCGCGAACTTTCTCTTGAGCTTTCACTAAGCGCCTGCCTTTGCGGCCTTGCCGGCTTTCCTTCGGATGTGCTCGCCCTCGTAACGGATGCCTTTTGCCTTATAGGGTTCGGGCTTGCGGATCGCCCTGATCTCGGCGGCCGTCTGACCCACGAGCTCTTTGTCGATCCCGCGGACGGTGATGCGAGTGGGCGCGGGTACTTCGAAATCGATCCCATCCGGCGCGGGTTTACGCACGGAGTGTGAGAACCCCACCGCAAGTTCGAGGTCATTACCTTGTTTGGTGGCCCGATATCCAACCCCGTGAATCTCGAGCCGCTTCTCGTAGCCCTCGGTGACCCCCTGAACCATGTTTGCGAGCAAGCTTCTGATCAAGCCGTGGAGAGCGCGAACCTCGCGCGTCTCCCGCTCCCGAAGAACGCGGAGCTGGGAATCGGCCTGCTCAACCTTGATGTGTTCGGGGATCGAGCGCTGCAGCTCGCCACGGGGGCCGTTGATCGTCACCGTCGATCCGACGATGCCGATCGACACCCCATCGGGGATCGTTATCGGCGCTTGTCCTACTCGAGACATCTTTTTCTCCCTACCAGACGTAAGCCAGCACTTCGCCGCCGACGTTCGCGCGACGAGCTTGCTTATCGGTCATCACACCTTGCGATGTCGAGATGATCGCAACACCAAGACCGCCGAGTACGCGCGGCAGATCTTGAGCGCCGCGGTAAACCCGCCTGCCCGGCTTCGAGATCCTCCGGATCCCGAGGATCGCTCGCTCGCGCTCCGGATAACGCAATCTGATGCGGATCATGGGATGGGGCTCCTCGGTCACGACTTCCCACGCGTCGACGTACCCCTCATCGGCAAGGATCTGCGCGATCGACTGCTTGATCTTCGAGTCGGGGATCGTGACCTCGTCATGCATCGCCGAAGAAGCGTTCCGGACACGCGTGAGCATGTCGGCGATCGGATCTGTCATCGTCATCTGCTCGAGCCTCCTGGCATTACCAACTCGCCTTCGTGATGCCGGGGATCTCGCCGTTGTGTGCCATCTCTCGGAAGCACAAGCGGCATAACCCGAACCTCTTGTAGACGGCCCGTGGTCGCCCGCATCTCTTGCATCTCGTGTAGCCACGCACTCTGAACTTCGGCTTGCTTTCTGCCTTGATCCTGAGAGTCTTCTTCGCCATCTGTTTCCTCCGTCAGCTTCGTTCGTCTTGGCGAAGAGGGAAGCCCAGGGCGAGTAGCAATGCCCGGCCCTCGTCGTCCGTCGCGGCAGTAGTCACGATCGTTATGTCCATCCCACGAGTTGCGTCGATGTCGTCGTAATCGATCTCGGGGAACACAAGTTGCTCGGTCAACCCGAACGAGTAGTTGCCGTTGCCGTCGAACGAGCTTGGGTTCAATCCCCGAAAGTCCCTGATGCGCGGAAGAACGATCGCGAGCAACCGGTCGAGGAAGTCCCACATGCGGTCGCCTCTGATCGTGACGCTGGCGCCCACGGGCATCCCTTCGCGGACCTTGAAGGTGGCGATCGATTTACGAGCGAGACGCAGTGCAGGCTTCTGACCGGTGATCGTGGTGAGATCCTTGACTGCTCCCTCGATCAACTTCGCGTCGCGCGATGCATCCCCGACACCCATGTTCACCGAGATCTTCTCGGGACGCGGCACTCGCATCACGTTGGCGATCTCAAGGTCTCCCTGAAGGCGCGGAAGCACCTCGGTGCGGTAGCGCTCCTTCAACCTCGGGGTATACGTCGCAGTTGCCATCGATCGCTCCTATAGCTCCGTGCCGCACTTCTTACAGATCCGAACGCGAGCGCCTGATGCGGCATCCACTCTGTAACCGACGCGCGCAGCGCCGTCCGTCGGGCACACGAGAGCGATATTGGAGATGTCCACAAGCGCTTCTTTGTGAACGATGCCGCCTTCTTGCGCGCCTCTGCGGTTCATGCGGATCTTTTCGTGGCGTGTTACTTGGTTCACGCCTTCGACGCGGATCCGACCCTTCTTCGGGAGAACCTCGATCACACGGCCGCGGGCTCCAATGTCTTTGCCCGCGATCACGGTGACCTGATCGCCCTTCCGTATCTTCAAACCCATCACAAAACCTCCGGCGCGAGAGAGATGATCTTCATGAATCTCTTCTCCCTCAACTCGCGAGCCACCGGGCCAAAGATGCGGGTGCCTCGCGGCTGCATCTGCCCGTCGACTATCACCACTGCGTTGTCATCGAACTTGATGTATGACCCGTCGCCGCGTCGCCGCTCCTTTGCGGTGCGAACAACGACGGCTTTCACGACCTCGGACTTCTTCACGGCGCCACCGGGGATCGCATCTTTGACGGTGCACACCACGATGTCTCCGATGCCGGCATAACGGCGGCGCGACCCGCCCAGCACTTTGATCACCAGAACCTCGCGGGCTCCGGTGTTATCGGCAACGCGGCATCTCGTCTCTTGCTGGATCATTTTGCCTTTTCCAGAATCTCAACGACCCGCCACCGCTTCGTCTTGGAAAGGGGGCGCGTCTCGGCGATGCGCACGGTGTCACCGACGCCTGCTTCGTTCGATTCATCGTGAGCCTTGAGCCGCTTGTTACGACGAACGATCTTCGTGTAAGTGGAGTGAGCGGCCGAGTCACGCACCTCGACGACCACCGTCTTCTCCATAGCATCCGAGACGACCCTGCCGGTGCGCGTCTTGCGCTGGCCGCGATCTAGGTTCAACTCGGTCTCGGAAGTACTCATTGTTCCGTCTCCTGATTGAGCTCGTGCTCGCGAAGGATCGTTTGAATGCGAGCTATGTCCTTCTTCAGATCACCCATTCGCTTGTAGTTGTCCAGCTGGCCGGTCGCGTTCTGAAACCGGAGGTTGAACAGCTCCTCCTTCGTTTCGAGCAATCGACGCTCGATCTCGTCCACGGGCAGGTCCCGAATCTCTGTGGCTTTCACTGAACCTCCAAGACCTGCTCGCGTGCGACAAAGCGGCACTTGATCGGAAGCTTGTGCGCGGCCAGGCGGATCGCCTCGCGTGCGAGAGGTTCGGGGATCCCGCCGATCTCGAACATGACACGCCCGGGCTTGACCACCGCGACCCAGAACTCGGGGTTGCCCTTTCCTGATCCCTGCCGCGTCTCTGCAGGCTTCTTCGTCACGGGCTTGTCGGGAAAGATGTTGATCCAGACCTTGCCGCCGCGACGGATGTGGCGCGTCATCGCGATACGTGCCGCTTCGATCTGCCGGTTCGTGATCCAGCCCGGCTCGATGGCCATCAGCCCGTAGTCGCCGAAGTTCACGGCGGTCCCGCCCTTCGCTTGGCCGCGCATGCGACCGCGCTGCTGCTTGCGGTGCTTGACCTTCTTCGGCTGCAGCATCAGGCCTCACCGCCCTCGTCGCCGGGGGCCCCATCGGAGCCTTCTTCCTTGGGCTTGGGATGGTTCTCCTGATGCGGCGCCTGGTCATGCTCTTCTTTCGAAGCAGGCGGCTCGTGGATAGAGCCCGCACCTGGGTCGGCCTCGGAAGAAGAGTCGGCTGCTTCTTCGGTCGCGGGAGTGGCGCCGGTGTCCTGCGCTCCGATCGACGACCCGCTGCCCGAAGCTTCGGCTCCGCCGAGTGCGGAATCGGGAGTCTTATCGGCTCCGCCGAGTGCGGAATCGGGAGTCTTATCTGCCTCGACGTCTTGCGTCACATCGGGGTCGGCAACGCCCGAACCGGTCTTGGCCTCGGTAGCTTCGTCGCTCGCTGCGTCGGTCGACTTCGTCAGAGGCGACTCCTGCAGACGCTCGTGGATCGGGGCGGGACCCTTGGGGCCACTAGGTGCAACCCGACGCGTCTTGACCTGGCCGGCCTTCGGTTGACCGCCGCTCGCGGCCCGCGACTTAGCTCGCTCTTCTGCACCGCGCCCGACGGTTTCACCGGCTGCAAGTGCTGCCTCCCGACGAAGTCGAGCGGTGTCGCGAGCGGACGCGTACATGTCCTGGAACGGACCCTTATAGATCCACACCTTCACGCCGATGCGCCCGAAAGTGGTCCGAGCCTCGGAGAACCCGTAGTCGACGTCGGCCCTCAACGTGTGGAGGGGCATCTGGCCCTCGATGTACCACTCGCGCCGGCTCATCTCGGCGCCGCCGAGCCGTCCGCTGCACTGCACGCGGACGCCTTTGGCGCCATGACGCATAGCCGTGCCCACCGCTTTCTTCATGGCGCGGCGGAACGAGACGCGACTGACGAGCTGTTCCGCAACGCCTTGCGCTATCAGTTGGGCGTCGAGCTCGGGCTGCTTGACCTCGATGATGTTCAGACGCACGTCGGTCGGCTTGCCGTACATGCGGGATTCCATCAGCTCGAGCTGGCTACGAAGTCGTTCGGCTTCGGCTCCGCGACGGCCGATAACGATCCCGGGCCGCGCCGTATGCGCGTCGATGCGAACGCGCTCACGCGTGCGCTCGATGTCGATCCGACTGATGCCTGCGTGCGGCAACTGTCCGAGCAGATACTCGCGGATCCTCAGGTCGGCGATCAGGTAATCGCCGTACTGCTTCTCGGTGAACCAGCGCGACTTCCAATCGGTATGGATCCCGAGCCTGAAGCCGTACGGATGAACTTTTTGACCCATCAGCTGTCTTTCTCGTCGTCGGGCTTACGCCGCGTGGTCTTCTTCGCGGTCGTCTTCTTGGCGGTGGTCTTCTTTGCAGTCGTCTTCTTGGCGGTGCTCTTGTCCGTGCTCGCCGTCGATTTCTTGGTCGTGCGCTTACGAGTCGTCTTCGACGTCGTGGCCGGTGCTGCCTCTGTTGCTTCGCTGGTAGCGGTGGCCGACGGCTCGGCCGCGGGCCCTCCGGTCGTGTCTTTGCGAACGCGGCGACGTGTCTGACGCGTAGCCGGACGTTCGGGCAAGGGAGCTTCTTCTTGAAGCCGGCCCACGACAACCGAGATGTGGCACGTGCGCTTCCGCACTCTGGTTGCACGCCCCATAGCTCGGGGGCGGTACCGCTTGAGTGTGGGTCCTTCATCGACCCATGCCCTGGCGACTACCAGCTCGTCGGTCGGAAGACCCCGGTTGTGCTCGGCATTCGCTACGGCCGATTCCAAGATCTTGCCGACATCGGTCGCCGCTGCTCGCGGTGTGAATCGCAACACGCGCCGGGCGTCGTCGACGTGACGACCGCGTATGAGGTCGACCACCTGGCGTGCCTTCGTCGGTGAGATCCTGACGAACGTCGCCGTTGCGATCGCCTCTTGTGCGTCGGGAGCGATGTATCTAGCCACTATTTGACCCTCGTCGCGCGCTCGGCCGAACCGCCGTGAGTGCGGAACGCCCGCGTGGGAGCAAACTCGCCGAGCTTGTGCCCGACCATCGACTCCGTGACGTACACGGGAACGTGCTTGCGACCATCGTGGACCGCGATCGTGTGGCCCACCATCTCGGGGATCACCGTCGACCTTCGAGACCACGTCCGAATGACGCGCTTCTCGTTGCGCCGGTTCATCGAGTCGATCTTGATGAGAAGGTGGTCGTCGACGAACGGCCCCTTTTTGAGCGATCGGGGCATTACTTCCCACCTCTCTTCTTGCCGCGCCGCCGGATGATGAGAGCATCCGAGGACTTCTTCTTACGCGTGCGACCTTCCGGCTGACCCCACGGGCTTACCGGGTGACGGCCGCCCGAAGACTTGCCTTCCCCGCCCCCTAGAGGGTGGTCGACCGGGTTCATCGCAACCCCACGGACCGAGGGCCGCTTGTTCTTCCAGCGCGAACGGCCGGCCTTTCCGATAGAGACCAGCTCCGCCTCGGCGTTTCCGACCTCGCCAATCGTGGCGCGGCAGTCGAGTGGAACCATCCGCATCTCGCCCGACGGCAATCGCAACGTCGCTCGTGCACCTTCTTTTGCGATGAGTTGAACCGACGCGCCCGCCGAACGAGCCATCTTGCCGCCGGCGCCGGGCTTGAGCTCGACGTTGTGGACGACGGTACCCACCGGAACGTTTCGCAGCGGCAATGCATTGCCGGGTCGGATGTCGGCGCCCGGACCAGATTGGAGAGTGTCGCCAACGCGGACGCGGTTGGGTAGCAAGATGTAGCGCTTCTCGCCGTCGGCGTAGTGCAACAGTGCTATCCGGGCGTTTCGATTCGGGTCGTACTCGATATGTGCGACCTTGGCCGGAACGCCGTCCTTCGTGCGCCGGAAATCGACCACGCGGTAACGATTCTTGTGGCCGCCACCCTGGTGCCGAGTCGTGACGCGGCCGTACGAGTTCCTACCCGCCTTCTTGGGCTTGGGCTCAAGCAATGCCTTCTCGGGCGTGTTCCGAGTCAGCTCGGCAAAGTCCGAGTGCGACTGGAACCTGCGTCCCGCAGATGTTGGTTTCGATTTCCTTACCGGCATCTATCTATGTCCTTTAGGTAGCAGACTGCTCGAAGATCTCGATCTTGTCGGTCGGCGACAACTTCACAACGGCGCGCTTCGTCGACTTGCGGCGACCTTCGGTGAACCGGAACCTCTTCGACTTGCCCTTTCGGTTCAGCGTGTTGACGCTGACGACCTTCACTTCCCAGATCGCCTCGACCGCCTGGCGGATCTCGGTCTTGTTCGCGTCGGGGTGCACCAAGAACGTGTACGAGTTCGAATCGATGAGCGCATACGACTTCTCCGAAACGACCGGGGCGATGATCACGTCGCGCGGATCGCTTTTGGTCGAGCCACTCATGAAGCCACCTCCTGGTCCGATCCGCTCAACCGGTCGAGGGCCGATGCCGTAAAGAGGATCGAGTCGGCAACCAGAACGTCGTACGTGGAAAGGGACGAGTGGAGCGAGAACGCCACGCTCGACAGGTTTCGGAAAGCACGGTCAACGGTTGCCGAACCTTCGTCGGCGGGATCCAGAACCACCAGCAAGCGTCCGCCTATGCCGGCAGCCTTTAGCGCCGACGCCGCAGCACGCGTGCGCGGCTCGTCGAAACCGTCAAGGATCCACACGTTCGCGTCGGCAGCCTTTGACGACAACGCCGACCGCAGAGCGGCCTTGCGCATCTTTTTGGGGACGCGAACGGAATGATCGCGTGGTTTGGGACCGAACACCGTTCCACCACCGACCCAGATCGGGCTTCGCGAGGAACCATGTCGCGCGCGGCCGGTTCCTTTTTGACGCCACGGCTTCTTGCCGCCGCCGCGCACCTCGGAGCGAGTCTTGGTCGAAGCGGTCCCGGATCGGGCCGCAGCTAATTGCGCGGTAACCACCTGGTGCATGAGGGGGATGTTCACGGGCGCGCCGAACAGCTCGTCCGGTAGCGCGCGTTCTCCGGTGACGCTTCCGGCGCCATCGATGACCTTTGCGTTGACCGCCATCTAGGAAGCCTTCCTTCTGAGCACGCGCACTGCGCTACGAACCATCACCAAACCGCCCTTGGGGCCGGGAACGGCACCGCGTAGCAGCAACACGTTGCGCTCGGAGTCTGCCTTGATCACCTTGAGGTTCAACGTCGTCACGCGAACGTGGCCCATCTGTCCCGCCATACGGGTTCCTTTAAAAACGCGCGCAGGGGTCGCGCACGCGCCGATCGACCCCGGCGAGCGGTGCTTACGCTGGGTTCCGTGGGAAGCCGACAGTCCCTTGAAGTTGTGGCGCTTCATTCCCCCCGCGAATCCCTTGCCTTTCGTGACACCCACGACGTCGACCAGTTCGCCCTCATCGAAGATGTCGGCTTTGACCTCGAAGCCGAGCGCGTAGTCCCCGAGCTCTTCGAGGCGGAGCTCGACCAAGTGACGGCCGGGATCAACGTTGGCCTTCTTGAAGTGCCCTGCCAAGGGCTTCGTGACCTTTCGTGGCGTCCCGAACGACAACTGCACCGCGAGATAGCCGTCGGTCTCGGGCAGCTTGACTTGAGAGACGCGGCACGGCCCGGCCTCAACGACCGTTACGGGAACGGCGCGGCCGTTCTCGTCGAAAACCTGCGTCATCCCGATCTTGCGACCCAGGATGCCCTTTATCTCTGCCATGCCTTTAGCTACCTCTTATCCCCTAGAGCTTCAGTTCGATGTCCACACCCGCAGGCAGGTCGAGTCGCTGCAACGAATCGACCGTCTTCGGGGTGGGATTCACGATGTCGAGCAAACGTTTGTGCGTGCGCATCTCGAAGTGCTCGCGCGAGTCCTTGTCCTTGTGAGGCGAGCGCACGACCGTGTAAACGCTGCGCTCGGTCGGCAGGGGGATCGGCCCGTTGACACTGGCCCCGGTACGGGTCACCGTCTCGACGATCTTCTTCGCGCTCTGGTCGATGACCTCGTGGTCGTAGGCCTTGAGCCTGATCCTGATCTTCATCCCATCTGCCACTAGTGACTCGCTCTCTCTCTTCTTTAGTCGACTACTCGAGGATCTTTGTGACTCGGCCGGCACCGACGGTGCGGCCACCCTCACGGATCGCGAAGCGCAGCCCCTCAACCATGGCGATCGGTTGGATCAGCTCGACTTCCATCTCGGTGTTGTCACCCGGCATCACCATCTCGGTCCCGCCCGGCAGTTTCACCGAGCCCGTTACGTCGGTGGTGCGGAAGTAGAACTGAGGGCGATAGTTGTTGAAGAACGGAGTGTGTCGTCCGCCTTCGTCCTTGCTGAGGACGTAGACCTGTGCGTTGAATTTTGTATGCGGGGTAACCGAACCCGGCTTCGAAAGAACCTGGCCGCGCTGGACCTCGTCCTTCTTGGTGCCTCGGAGCAGGATGCCCGCGTTGTCGCCGGCCTGCGCCTCGTCGAGCAACTTGCGAAACATCTCGATGCCCGTCACAACGGTCTTGGAAGTCTGCGGGGTGATACCAACGATCTCGATCTCCTCGCCGACCTTGAGCACACCTTGCTCGACACGTCCCGTAACTACAGTGCCTCGACCGGTGATCGTGAAGACGTCCTCGATCGGCATCAAGAAAGGCTTCGCCGTGTCGCGCTCGGGCTCGGGAACGTACTCGTCCACGGTCGACATCAGCTCGAGGATCTGCTTCGAGGCTTCCTCGTCGCCGTCGAGCGCCTTCAGAGCCGACACGCGCGTTACCGGTACGTCGTCGCCCGGGAACTCGTATTCGGTGAGGAGCTCACGTACTTCGAGCTCGACGAGGTCGAGGAGTTCGGGATCATCGACCATGTCGACCTTGTTCAGGGCGACGACGATGTAAGGGACGTTGACCTGGCGTGCCAGCAGCACGTGCTCACGGGTCTGAGGCATCGGGCCGTCGGCCGCCGATACGACGAGGATGGCGCCGTCGATCTGGGCCGCGCCGGTGATCATGTTCTTGATGTAATCGGCGTGACCGGGCATGTCGACGTGTGCGTAGTGACGGTTCTCCGTCTCATACTCGACGTGGGCGATGGCGATCGTGATGCCGCGCTCTTTCTCTTCCGGCGCCTTGTCGATCTGGTCGAACGCCGTGAACTCCACGTTCGGGTTCTGATCGTGGAGAACCTTGGTGATGGCCGCGGTCAACGTCGTCTTTCCGTGGTCGATGTGGCCCATGGTCCCGACGTTGACGTGAGGCTTGTTGCGCTCGAACTTCTGCTTCGCCATCTTTCTGTCCCTTCTCCCCTTCTCTGTGGGCTACTCGCCCCGAACCGTGGCTACGACTTCTTCTGCGATGGACTTCGGTACTTCCTGATACGAGTGGAATTGCATCGATGAGGTCGCGCGGCCCTGCGTGCGGCTGCGCAACTCGGTGACGTAACCGAACATCTCCGCCAGTGGAACCTGAGCCTTGACGATCCGGTCCGAGCCGCGCTGGTCCATCGACTCGACGCGGCCCCGCCGGCTCGAGATGTCGCCGATGACATCACCCATGTACTCCTCGGGCGTCACGACTTCGATATCGAAGATGGGCTCGAGCAATTGCGGCTTGGCCTTCTTGGCTGCTTCCTTGAAGACCATGGACCCGCAGATCTTGAACGCCATCTCGGAGGAGTCCACATCGTGAGAGGAGCCGTCGGTGAGCGTTACGCGCACATCGACCACCGGGTACCCGGCCAGGACGCCGGACGCCATCGCCTCCTGAACGCCTTGATCGACCGCAGGGATGTACTCGGTAGGTATGCGGCCCCCGGTGATCTTGTTGATGAACTCATAGCCGCCGCCGGGACCCGTCGGTTCGAGCTTGATCACACAGTGCGCGTACTGACCCTTACCGCCGGTTTGCTTGACGTAGCGGACCTCGACTTTCTCGGCCGGCTGTGACACCGTTTCGCGGTACGCGACCTGTGGCTTGCCGACGTTTGCGCCGACGTTGAACTCGCGGATCAGGCGATCGACCAAGACTTCGAGGTGAAGCTCGCCCATCCCCGAGATGATCGTCTGACCGGTTTCGTCATCGGTATGGACCCTGAACGTCGGGTCTTCCTCGGAAAGACGCTGCAACGCCGTACCGAGCTTCTCGGAGTCCACTTTGGACTTGGGCTCGATGGCAACGTCGATCACGGGAGCCGGGAAATTCATCTGCTCGAGCAGCACCGGGTCGTTCGGATCGCACAACGTGTCACCCGTCAGGGTGGTTTTGAGCCCGACAACGGCAACGATGTCGCCGGCGAAGACGGCCTCTTTGTCCTCGCGGTGGTTCGCGTGCATCTGCAGGATCCGGCCGATGCGCTCTTTACGGTCGCGTGTTGAGTTCGAGACGCTTTCGCCACTTTTGAGCGTGCCCGAATAGACGCGCAGATAAGTGAGCCGTCCGACGTAGGGATCAGACATGATCTTGAACGCGAGAGCCGAGAAGGGTGCCGAGTCGTCTGGCTCGCGCGCGACCGTCTCGCCCGTGCTCGGGCGGGTCGCTTCCATCGGGGGAAGGTCGAGTGGGCTCGGCAGGTACCAGCACACCGCGTCGAGAAGCGGCTGAACGGCCTTGTTCTTGAATGCGGTTCCACACAGCACCGGAGTGACCTCGCCCGAGATCGTCGCGCGTCGGAGAGCTTTGCGGATCTGCTCGATATCTGGCTCTTGCTCGTGAACGTAGAGATCCATGATCTCTTCGTCGTGGTCGGCAAGGACCTCGAGAAGGTCGTGCTTGTAGCTCGCCGCCTGCTCCTGAAGATCTTCGGGGATGGGACGGTCTTCCCACTCCTCACCGTGCCCTTCGTCGGGCCAGTAGTGAGCGACCATCGTCACCAGGTCGACGACGCCGTGGAAATCGGCTTCCTTACCGATCGGTAATTGGATGCAGACCGGCGTCGTGTTGAGACGATCGCGGATCATGTCGACCGTTCTGAAGAAGTCGGCACCGATGCGATCCATCTTGTTCACGAAGCAGATACGGGGGACGTTGTAACGGTCGGCTTGACGCCATACCGTTTCCGACTGCGGCTCGACTCCGGCGACTGCGTCGAACACGGCAACCGCTCCGTCGAGAACGCGGAGGCTTCGCTCGACCTCGACCGTGAAGTCGACGTGGCCGGGCGTGTCGATGATGTTGATCCAGTAGCCCTTCCAGTGCGCTGTCGTCGCGGCCGACGTGATCGTGATGCCGCGCTCTTGCTCCTGGACCATCCAGTCCATGACGGCAGCGCCCTCGTGGACCTCGCCGATCTTGTAGGTCTTTCCGGTGTAATAGAGGATGCGCTCGGTCGTCGTGGTCTTACCCGCGTCGATGTGAGCCATGATCCCGATGTTGCGGGTATGGCTGAGCGGGTACTCGCGGATGAGCGGCGCGCCGCCCTTCACCTCACGAAGTTGTGGGCGCTGCTGTTGGTCTTGCTTCTGCGCTGCTTCTGCCATGTCTCTCCCTCCCGGAGCTCCTCCGGGGTGAATCAGTCGATTACCAGCGGTAGTGAGCGAAGGCTTTGTTGGCCTCAGCCATCTTGTGCATGTCCTCGCGGCGCTTGACCGCGGCCCCCGCTCCGCCCGACGCATCGAGGATCTCGCCGGCGAGCCGGTCCGCCATCGTGCGCTCGCGACGCTTACGAGAGAACGTGATCAGCCACCTGATCGCAAGCGTGTTTCCGCGCGGCCCGGCCACCTCGACGGGAACCTGATACGTAGCCCCACCGACGCGCCTCGAGCGAACCTCGAGCAGCGGCTTGATGTTGTCGGTCGCTTTCTTGAGGATCGTCAGAGGGTCCTTGCCCGTGCGCTCCCCGACCTTTGCCAGAGCGTCGTAGACGATGCCCTCGGACAGGGTTCTCTTGCCGCGCATCAACACCCGGTTCTGGATCTGAGTCACGAGGAGTGAGTCGTAGATCGGATCGGGCATGAGCATCCGGCGCGGAGCCGGTCCCTTACGAGGCATCAGGCACCCGCTTTCTTGGCGCCGTACTTGGATCGACTCTGGACACGATCACGAACGCCGGCCGTATCGAGGGCCGCGCGGATGATCTTGTAGCGAACGCCGGGGAGATCCTTCACGCGGCCCCCACGCACGAGCACGATGGAGTGCTCCTGGAGGTTGTGGCCGATCCCGGGGATATATGCCGTTATTTCGATGCCAGAGGTGAGACGTACTCGAGCGACCTTTCTGAGAGCCGAGTTCGGCTTCTTGGGCGTCGTCGTGTAAACGCGGGTGCACACGCCTCGTCGCTGGGGGGATCCCCTCAGCGCCGGCGATTTCGACTTCTCTTTCTTTGACTGGCGGCCCTGGCGAACCAGTTGCTGAATTGTGGGCACGCGCCTTCCTTCCTTGTCCCAGTCGCACGGCCCTGGGGCCGCGCTCGTTCGATCGCTCCACTCCCCTGGTGGGGAGCGCTCACCTCTATGGGCTCCGCCTGCGCCCGGTGCGGCGACGCGGGGGCAGAGCCGTTTTTCGAGCCTGTCCGAGAGCTAGGGACCGGGCATGGTGCAGCCCGGATGTCCTCCCGGCGACTTGTCGCCCGGCGATGGTCCCCGACCCCCACGGTTCCCGGGGCAACCGGGCCTGCAGGAGCTCACCGAGCTCGGGTTGTTGCCATCCCGCCGTCGCAGACGGCGCGAAGCGCGCCCCCAGCAGGGGCGCGACGGCAAAGGATAAGTGAGCGTGACGACCTGGTCAAACGATGCCGTCAGGGCTAGCGGGCTGTGATCATCATCGCCTGAGAGTGTCCGGAGCGGAAGTCGGTTACCGGTTCATCATCTTTTTTCGCTTTACAGGAGACATTTCGGGTACCCCATTGAGCCCGTGATGAAAACGGCACAGGCTGGGCGCCGAGGCGGATCCAAGGCAGGGAGGTCTGCATGGGAAGACGGTTGGGTACGGTCATGGCATTACTGCTGAGCTCGGTGATCGTCGCGGCCGTTGCCGCACCGGCGCTGGCAGCAACCAACCATGTCCACGCGTTCGCGCCTTACTACAAGAGCGTCGACGTGAAGGACGACAAGGCGCCGGCAGGAACGAGTGTCGGCGACGAGCACAGTGGCTTCTTCAAGCTGTACAACCACGGCAAGGCTGTCGGTCACTTCGACTACAACTGCGTCATCACCCACGTCGACCCAGGGCGGCAAGAATGCCGTGCCACAGCTCATTTCAAGGGTCGCGGCCGCATCGCAGCCGAGGGCAACCTCAGCGCGAATGCGACCAAGTCTCGCGTTGCGATCACCGGCGGTACAGGGGAATTCAACGGGGCAAGCGGAAACCTCGTGCTGAGCTTTAAGAAGCATGGAGTCCACCTGCGGTTCAACATGTAGTAGCAGACCGGAACGAGAACGGCCCTCGGGGATCCCGGGGGCCGTTTCTGTATCGGGTCCTCAGATGGCCGAACGGGTATGTGATCGCGGCCATGGAGCCGATCGCGGGACATTTCGGAAACCCCATTGTGCCGCGCAACGGCGCGGCGCAGGCTCACTTCGTCGCATCGTCGATCGGGAGGAGAAACATGAAGAAGATGGCAATCATCGCCGTGCTGTTGAGCTCGGTGATCGTGGCGGCAGTTGCCGCGCCGGCACTGGCCGCCGCCAAGCACGTTCACGCGTTCGCTCCCTATTCAAAGGGCATGGAAACAAAAGACGATAAGGGACCCGCGGGGCCGAGCATCGGCGATGAACACAGCGGATTCTTCAAGATGTACAACCACGGCAAGGGAGTCGGCCACTTCGACTACTCGTGCGTTACCACGCACGTCGCCCCGGGGCGAGAAGAGTGTCACGCGACCGCTCATTTCAAGGGCCGCGGCCGGATCGTGGTCGAGGGCAACACCAACTCTGGGGCCCAGAAGTCGCGCGTCGCTATCACTGGAGGAACGGGAGAATTCAACGGAGCAGGCGGTAGCCTCGTGTTGAATTTCCGGAGGCACGGAGCTCATCTGCGCTTCAACCTCAAGTAGTTAGACCGGAACGAAAAACGGCCCCCGGGATCCCGGGGGCCGTTTTTCTATTACACAGTTTCTTACACGGCGGCGGAAGTGATCTCCTCGCCATCGGTCAGGCTGAC
>JAXDJM010000163.1:0-13464 GCA_034665605.1 Actinomycetota bacterium
CAACCTTGCCCAACATGTCCACCGCTTGCGTCCAGGCCTCTGCCTTGGAGACATCGCGGTGCGCCCGGATGGCTTCAACGATCTGTTCACCGACGCGGTACATCGGATGGAGCGACGTCATCGGGTCCTGGAAGATCATTGCCATCGAGTCGCCGCGGATCTTTCTGATCTCTTCGTCCGGAAGATCGATGATGTTGCGGCCTTCGAAGATGATCTCGCCTTCGACGTGCGCATTGCGCTTGCCGTAGAGACCCATGACCGTGAGGAAGCTGACGCTCTTACCGGAGCCTGATTCGCCCACGACGCCGAGCGTCTTGCCGCGCTCGACGGTGAAAGACACACCATCGACGGCCTTGACTATGCCGTCCGGTGTGGCGAATTGGACCTTTAGGTCTTTGACCTCAAGAAGGATTTCTGACACGGGCGCCAGTATCTCAGAGAAATAGCGACATGCCTACGAGTACCGGACCCGCGGATCCAAGTACGCATAGACGATATCGACTATGAGGTTCATGAACGTCACCGCGAACGCGGCGATAACGGTCACGGACAGAACTGTCGGGAGGTCTCCCTGACGAACGGCTTGAACGACGTATTGACCCAAGCCCGGCAGGTTGAAGACCGACTCCGTGATGATCGCTCCTCCCAAAAGCAATCCGAAGTCCATGCCGAACATGGTCACGACGGGAGTGAGACTGGTCCTCAAACCATGCTTGGCCACGACCGTGCGCTCTGGAAGTCCCTTCGCGCGCGCCGTTCTGATGTAGTCCTCCCCCATAGTTTCGAGGAGGTTTCCTCTAACCATCCGTGCATAGAACGCGGCGAATAGAAGAGACAGCACGACCCAGGGCAAGATCAAGTGGCCGAACCACTGGCTAGCGCTATGAGTGATCGGCACGTATCCGGTCCCCAGCACCCAATGAAGGTGTTGCCAGAAGATAAACAAACCAAGCAAACCCAACCAGAACACGGGTGCCGAGACTCCGATAAGGGCGAATCCCATCGCGGCTCTATCCGCGAACGTGCGCCTCTTTAGGGCCGAAACGATCCCGATCGGGATCCCCAACACGAGCCAGATGACCGCGGCCCCCAGTGCCAGCTGCAAGGTCACCAGAGCGCGGCTGAATATCTCCGCGCGGATCGGCGAGCGCGTGTAATAAGAGAAGCCGAGTCCGGGCCAGCCGTACTTGTCACCTTTGAATAGCCTCGCGACGAACAATCCGTACTGAACGTAGATGGGCTTATCGAGCCCGAACTGATGCTTGACGATCTTGACGATGGCGGGCGTCGGGATCTTGCCCGCGAAAGTGACCGCTGGGTTCGTGGCCGGCATCACATAGAAGATCACAAACGTGACCATCGTGATGATCAGCACAACCAACAAGACGTAGAGCAATCGGCGCACGATGTAGCGGCCCATCGGTCCTTAAGTCTCCTTTACCGGCGAGGGGGGCCGCCTCCCGTGAAGGAGGCGGCCCGTTCCCTCTACTTACTGGCTCCTACAGACCCTTCTCCTTCGAGGGGTCGACTGCTACCTGCGACCACGCTGCGCTGGATGCGAACTGGTCGAAGTCGTAAGCGGTGACATCGTCACCGGTGATGAAGTTCGCGTTGGCCCACAGATACGGGACCCACGGAACGACGTCCTCCATGAGCGTCTTATCGAGGGCGACCCAACAATCGGTCCGTGACTGGCCGGTGAGCGGCGTGCACTTCGCGATGTCGGCATCCACGCTCGGGATACCCGTGAGCGTGCGACCTGCCACACCATCCAATCCGATGGTCTTGGCGATACCCGACGTGAGTCCGACAAGAGGAACGTTCGTGTTCCCCTGCGCCAGGATGCTCTTGCTGTCGAACAGCGTCCCTGCGAACGTCAGGGGGTCGGGGTAGTCCTTGCCCCATCCGGCGCCGGATGCGATCGGCGACGTCTTGGTGACCGTCTGCCATGGCGTGTAGAAGTCGGCGAACTCACGGATGTTGACCGTGATGCCGATCTTCTGGAGCGAGCTCTGGATGACGGGCTCCATCTCTGTCCATGGCGAGTAGTTGCGGTTGAACATCAGGATGTTCTGGCAAACGCTCGCGGTGCACATGCCTGATGCGTCGCCGTACTTCGACTGCTTCATCTCGGCCTTCGCCTTGGCGACATCGCCGGCGAAATTGGCCGTCTGATACGGGTCGTACTCGGTGCCCGTCGGGTGACCGCCGGTAAGCGTGGGCGGCTCGATGTGAGTCGCGATCTCGCCTCCGGTAGGTCCGCCCCAGGCACGCTGAAGTCCGGCCTTGTCCATGACCCAGTTGACCGCTTTACGAACGTGGATGTCGTCGAACGGTGGCTGCGTCAGGTCGAAGTTGATGTACCAGGTCCGGTCGCCTGAGTTCGTGTGAAGTAGCGGCTTCAGGCTCGGATCCGTCACGTACTTACGCAGTACCTGAGGCGTCTCCGTAGCGACCTGGCTCTCGTATTCGTCGTTCTGCGTCTTGTTGTAGATGTCGTTCACGTTCGTGTTGACGATGAACTGGAACTCGTCCGGGTAGTTCTTGCGGTACTGGTCCGTCGACTGGTCGTAGGACGTGTTGCGAACGAGGTCGAGCTCTTTGTTGGGGTCGAAGCCGGAGATCGGCTTCATGGCCTTGCAGCTCGATGTGTCGAGCTGGTCCGAACCTTTGATCATGTACGGACCACTGCTGATGATGTAACGACCATAGTCACCGGCGTTCGGGAAGCACTTTGCGACTTCCTCGGGGATCGGTGCGGTCGCCGGCATCGACATCCGATAAAGGAAGTCACCCGTCGGCTGGGTCAGGTTGAACGTGATCGTCTGGTCATCCGGTGTGGTGATACCGGAGATCGTGGTGGCCTTGCCGTCGGCCACGTCCTGCATCCCCTGGATGATGCCGTCGTAGTAGAACGCGTACTGCGCGTTGACCGACTTGGTCGCGATGCGCTGGAACGCGTAAGCAACGTCTTTAGATGTGACGTCGCGGTTGAGCGGCGGCCCAAACTTGATGCCGCTGCGCAGGTGGAACGTGTACGTCTTGCCACCGTTGGTGGCCGTAGGCACGTCGGTAGCGAGATCACCGATCAGAACGTCACCGTCGGGACCTGCCGTGTGCTTGTAACCCATGAGCGGACGAACCAACAGGTTCGTGTAGATCGCCCACGCGTCGCCGAGATACTCACCACTCGGGTCGAATGCGTCGGTGAAGTTGAAGGCAGAAGCCCAACCCACACGGAACGTCCCGCCCTTGGTCGGGCCGCCCGCACTACCGCCGCCACCGCCACTGCTGCCGCCGTTATCGCTGCCGCCGCACGCTGCGGCGATCAGGGCGATCGCCAGAATCGGCGCAAATAACTTGATCCTCTTACCTCTCACACGTTCTCCTCTCGTCTCACATCCTGTAACTGCATTTGCTTCGTACTTTCGCTCTCGATCTCTCCCTTCGCTCTAGTTCCTGCCGGTGCGGGGATCGAGCGCGTCGCGCAAGCCGTCCCCGAAAAGGTTGAAAGCAAGTGTCGTCATGAACAAGAACAGGCCCGGGAAGAACATCAACCACCACGCCACTTGGAACAGCCCGGTCTCCGACGCGTCTGACAACATACGTCCCCACGAAGGTGTCGTTTGCGGAACGCCGAGCCCGAGGAAAGAAAGCGACGCCTCGAACACGATGTTGTTGGGAATGATGAGCGTCGCGTAGACGATGATCGGCGCAACGAGGTTCGGTAGAACCTCGCGGAACATGATCGATAGGTTCCCGGCCCCCAAAGAACGCGACGCTTCGATGAACTCTTTCTGCTTGATGGACAACGTATTTCCGCGCACGATGCGCGCGATGTACGGCCAGCTGAACAGTGCGATGACGAAGATGACGAGCGGTAAGCCCGGCTGGATAAGGCCCCCGAAGCAACCGTCTTTCGACGTCGAGCAAGCGGCCACGATCCCCAAGGCGAAGAGCAGCAGCGGCATCGACAGGACGATGTCGATCGACCGGGAGATCAGGGTGTCGAGCTTTCCGCCAAAGTAGCCCGCTGCCATGCCAAGGAACACGCCAACCACGGTCGAGAAACTGGTCGCAACCACGCCGACCAACAGAGAGGTGCGCGCGCCGTACATGACGCGCACGAACAAGTCGCGGCCCGACACGTCGGCGCCGAACCAGAAGTGGGAGTTGGGTCCTTTCGGGATACCGAACGAGTCCATCATGGTTGTTTGGTACAAGTCGTTCGGGCCGTGACCGGTGAGCTTTGCGAACAGCGGAGCTCCTATGGCGCAAGCGACCAGCAGAAGGAGAAAGGCGAGACCGACGAAGGCCATCTTGTCTTCCCGGAAGCGCAGCCAGAAAAGCTGCCACGGGGTGCGACCCTCAACGGTTACCTCTTCATAACCGGCACCGCCGACTACCGCGGTCTCTGAAGCGACCTGGCTCATATCCCCCCGATGCCCCTACTACAGCTGTCGTAGGGGATGAAGTGTAGTGAATCCAGGCGTGGGGCGCAACAGGTGCAAGCTCACGACACCACCCGGGCGATCTCGGCGAAGTGACAGGCGCTCGGGTGGCCCTGCCCCCTGTCGACCAGCAGAGGCTCTTCCTCCGCGCACACCGGCTGGGCCTTCCAGCATCTGGTACGGAAGCGGCAGCCCGAGGGCGGGTGCACCGGGCTCGGCACGTCTCCCATCAGAACTATCCGCTGGCGCTTGCCCCGCAGAAGGGGGTCTGGGATCGGAGCCGCCGACAACAGGGCCTGGGTGTAGGGGTGACTGGGACGCTCGAAGACGTCCTCGGTCGTCCCCGTTTCCACGACCTTCCCGAGATACATGACGGCCACTCGATCCGAGATGTGGCGCACCACCGAGATGTCGTGGGCGATGAAGACGTAAGAAAGCCGGAGCTCGTCCTGGATCTTCTCCAACAGGTTGATCACCTGTGCCTGGATCGAGACGTCGAGCGCAGACACGGGCTCGTCCAGAACCAAGAGTTGCGGGTCGAGGGCAAGCGCCCTGGCGAACCCGATCCGCTGCCTTTGGCCTCCCGAGAACTCGTGTGGGAAACGGTTGCCGTGCTCGGGGTTGAGACCAACGAGACGTAGGAGCTCGGCGACCTTCTCCCGGCCCCCCCGCTCCTTGTAGAGGTGATGGATACGGAGCGGCTCCGCGACTATCTCTCGGACGGTCATGCGCGGGTTCAAGGACGCGAACGGATCCTGGAAGACGATCTGCATCTCCCTACGCACGGCACGCATCTTCTTGCGACTGAGCTCGGTTATGTCCGTGCCGCGAAAGATGATGCGGCCGTCGGTGGGCTCGTGCAGCCTCATCACGGTTCGAGCCACGGTCGACTTTCCGCAACCCGACTCACCCACGATGCCCAAGGTCTCGCCGGACCTCACGAACAGGTCGACGCCGTCCACGGCATGAACCTGGTCAACGGTTCGGCGCACGAGCCCCGCGCGGATCGGAAAGTGCTTGACGAGGCCTTGAACCCTAAGGATCTCCTCGCCGACGTCTGCTTTTTGGTGGATCGCTTCGGTGACTTCAACTGTGCTCACGAGATGCTCCTCGCTGCTTCTTCGATGACTTGAGACTTCGCGCCGCGGAGCTCGTGCGAGAAGTGGCACGCCGACAAGTGGTCCACGCGTTCCTGTGGATCGAGCGGGGGCAACTCTGTACGGCAGATCTCGCGCCCTTGATAGAGCCGGCAGCGCGGATGGAACGGGCACCCGGAAGGCACGTTGATGAGGCTCGGGGGCTGGCCGGGGATCGGCTTCAACTCCGAGTGCTCGAGCTCGACGCGCGGAAGACTGTCCATCAATCCCAGCGTGTAGGGGTGCCGGGGCTCGTGGAAGATCGTCTCAACGTCTCCGGTTTCGACGACGTGGCCCGCGTACATCACGACGACGCGGTCCGCCATCTCCGCTATCAGGCCAAGGTCGTGCGTGATGAGGATCGTCGCTGCATGCGTCTCGCGCTGAGCGGTCTTCAACACCTCGAGGATCTGAGCCTGGATCGTTACGTCTAGAGCGGTCGTCGGCTCGTCGGCAATCAAGACGGCAGGCTCGTTGGCGATGGACATCGCGATCATGGCGCGTTGGCGCATGCCGCCGGAATACTCGTGGGGATACTGGTCGTAACGCTGCTCTGCATTCGGCACGCCGACCAGGTTCAGTAGATCGATCGCTCTCTTCTTGGCTTCACCGTCGGCAACATCCGAGTCGTGCGCCTGGATCGCCTCCGCGATCTGCATGCCCACCTTGAAGACCGGATTCAGCGATGTCATCGGATCTTGGAACACCATCGCGATGTCCTTGCCGCGGATCTGCCTGAGTTCGTGAGGCCGCGCGGTCAGAAGGTCGAAGCCACGGAACAGCGCGCGGCCGTTGGTGATCCGCCCAGGAGGTTGTGGGATCAGTCCCAGGATCGACATGACGGTGACGCTCTTTCCCGAACCGGACTCACCGACGATGCCGAGCGTCTCTCCGGGCGCGATCTCGTAACTAACGTGATCGACGGCGTGCACAACACCGTCGTCGGTTGCGAACTCGACGACGAGATCCTCGATCTTCAGCACGGGCTCGCTGGCGCGTCGAGGCGACTGCAAGGGGGTCGCGTCAGGCACGCAGCCTCCGTTGGGTCGGATCGAGCGCGTCGCGAAGTCCGTCGCCTATGAAGTTCACGCACAGACAGATCGCGACGATCGTGAGACCCGGGAAGGTGACGAGCCACCAGAACGTCTGCATCGACGTCTCCCCGTCCGCGATCAACGCGCCTAGTGCCGGAGTCGGAGGTTGGATACCGAAGCCCAGGAACGACAGCACGGCTTCGATGAGGATCGCTTCGGCGATGACAAGCGTCGCGTTGACGATGATCGGCCCCATCGAGTTGGGAAGCATGTGGCGGAACATGATGCGTTTGTCCGAGGCACCCAGCGCTCTGGCGGCCTCGACGAACTCTTTCTCCCGAAGCGACAAGAAGGTTCCGCGCACAACCCGGGCGAGCGGGGTCCAGAACAGCAGAGCCAGGATGATCCCAACCCGGTACGGCGACCCTTGCCCCAGCAATGCGGAGGCGGTGAGGAGGATCGCGAGGCCGGGCAGCGTCAGCAGTAGGTCTACGAACCTCATCAATAGGTTGTCCACCCAACCGCGGTAGTAGCCGGCCAGAGCCCCAACCACCGTCCCGATAAAGGTCGACAACACGGCAACCAGCAGCGCAACACGAGCACTGGTCCGGATCCCGTAAAGGACACGCGTGAAGTAGTCACGTCCAAGCTGGTCGGTGCCGAAGAAGTGACGTCCCACCAGCGTTGGGCCAACACCGATGTCGTTGAGATTGATCTGATCGAACTTGTAAGGAGTCAGGTGGGGAGCAAGTAGCGCGGCAAGAAAGATGAGGAAGAGGACGACGAGGCTTGCCATGGCCAGCTTGTGCCTGAAGAAGCGCCGGCGCGCCAGTTGCCATTGGGTGCGCGCTTTGAACTCGAGGCCCTCGCGTTGGATGTCTTCCAATGCCGAAGTGGAAGCGTCGACACCTGGGGGAGCCTGAAGGCCGGGGTCGGTGCTTCCAGCATGCGGGTGGATGCCCGGCCCGAGGGGACGCCCAGTCGGACCGCCTTCGGGGACGGCGGGACGCTCCTCTGGAGTGGCACCGCTCGCCTGTGGGTCGTCGGGGATCTGCTCGGTCATCGCGCCTCACTCATAACGGATCCTCGGGTCGAGCAAGCCGTAGAGGACGTCGGCAACGAGATTGAAGACGATCACGATCACCGCCGTCACCATGAGCCACGCCATGATCGGATACACGTCGCGATCGCCGAGAGCGTGGATGAAGTAGAGCCCCATGCCGTCGAGACTGAAGATCGTCTCGGTGACGATCGCACCCCCGAACAGCGCGCCGAAGTTCAGCGCGACGACCGTGACCAGCGGGATCAATGCATTGCGAAATGCGTGCTTGAAGATGACCTTGCGCTCGCTCAACCCTTTAGCACGCGCCGTCCTCACGTAATCCGAGTTGATCACCTCGAGCATCGAAGCCCGCATATAGCGGCTGAACGCTGCGATTTCGGCTATCGCCAGGATGCAAACCGGAAGTATCAGATGTTCCAGCCGATCGACCCAGAAGTTCGTGTACGTGGACGAATTCAATTGCGACACGAATAGGAAATGAGTATTTGTTGCCGTATTTAATCGGATCACCAGCATCTGCGCGATCAGCGCGAGCCAGAAGATAGGTGTCGAGAAACCGATGAACGAGAACGTGGTCGCGGTGTAGTCGAAAGGCGAGTATTGCCTGACCGCGCTGTAGACGCCTATACCTATAGCCAGAAGGATCGATATGAGCTCGGCCGCGACGATCAACTGAAGCGTGTTGCCGAAGACTCGCGTCAGGTCGGGGCCGATCGGCTCGTCGCCCAGGACGGTGGTGCCAAAGCCATGGAACACGGCATCTTTGACCCAGTAGCCGTACTGGACGATCAGCGGCTTGTCGAGATGTTTGCGCTCTTCGATGTGGTGGATCGTCGCCGGGCGGACGTGGGGATTGAGACGAAGGCCGGTAAGTGGATCACCCGAGATCGAAACGAAAGTGAAGATGATGAAGCTCGCTGCGATGAGCACCGGGATGCTGTAAAGCAACCGGCGCAAGATGAAGGTGAACACCCCGTTCCCCCCTGCGAAAGGACGCACCCGCCCCCCTTGTCAGGGGGGCGGGTAAACGTTACGCCTTCTTGCGGATCTCGGAACGGGCTATTTGCCCTGGTCGATCCAGACGTCGGCCGCGTTCCACAGCGGACCTTCCTGGGTCGCATTGTTCTGCAGCCCATGGACGTTGTCGTGGAACGCGATGAAGTCTGGGCTTTGGAACAACGGAAGGACGGGCAGGTCCTTCGCGTAGAGCGCGTCGGCTTGGTTGATGAGCGCGGCGCGCTTGGTGGCATCGAGCTCGGTGTTGGACTGCTCGAGAAGCTTGTCCGCCTCCGGGGTGCACGACTTCTGATAGTTCTGGTCGCCGCCGCACTCCCAGATGGAAAAACCACTGAAGGGGTCGGGGTTGCCAACCCAGCCAAACTGGAAGAGGTCATATTTCCCGCCGACCAGACCTTTCGTGCCGAACACCACTGCGGCCTCTCCGAACTGATTCTGGACGTTGATCCCAACCGCTTTGAGCTCCTGCTGGACGATCTGGAAGATCAGCTCGCGCAGCTCGTTCCCCGAGGTCGACTTGTAACCGATAGTCAGCTCTTGGCCGTTGCACGAGTAGAAGCCGTCCGAACCCATCTTGCAGCCGTGCGATTCGAGCAGTTGCTTCGCTTTTGCGGGATCGTAGTTGTACGTCTGGAAGTGCGGCTGATACTCGGCCTGGTTCGCGACGTACAGCAGGTTCTGCAACGTTTCGGCTTGGGGATCCAGCGGCTTCACCAGCTTTTCGACGATCTGATCTCGGTTGATCGCATATGCGATCGCTTGGCGCAGCCACAGTTGCTTCAGCAGCGGCTGGGTAGGCGACTCCTCATTGAAGTCCAGGTGGTTCCAGAAGGTACCGGCCGTCGTCGTATAGCCGTAGCCATCAGCGTTGACGAACTGGGTGAGCTCTTCTTGAGCCGTCGGATAGATGACGTCGGACTCGCCGCTCTTGAGCGACTGGATCTCGGTGTTGATCTCGGTCGTCTAGGGGAACACGATCTTGTCGCGATAGGGCGCGTGCGGCCCCCACCAGTTGTCGTTTCGCTCTTCGACAACCTGCTGGTTCTTCTTGAAGTCGGTGATGAGGAACGGACCGTCGCCGATCGGCTTGCCGGTCTTCGGATCACAGATGCAGTTGTTCCACACCTTGTTGAAGTCCTGGCCGGCAAGAACGTGCTCCGGCAACACACCTTCGGAGCCGGAGAACAACGACTTCCACGGAGCAAAGTTCTTCTTGAACGTGAACTTGATCGTGTGGTCGTCGATGATCTGGTCCGACGCGATGTCGTCGTAGCCGTCACGCGACGCGACGTCGAACTTCGGATTGATGAATACCTTCCACGTGAACTCGAAGTCCTTGGCCGTAACGGGCACGCCGTCCGACCATTGAGCGTCGGGACGGATGCTGTAAGTGACGGAGAAGGGGGGGCCGGTGTCGACCTCGGCTTCTTTCGACAGAAGCATCGGCTTGTAGCTGAAGTCCGGTTGCACCTGGTAGGCGCCGAGGATCACTGGATCGAGCATGTAGGAGTCCCACGCCAGGTTGTAAGCGGCGAGGTTGAGGTTCAGAGCCGCCGGGAATTGCTCGGCGCTCAGTGTGAGCGTTCCACCTTTTTGGGGCGTACCTCCGCCCGAGGTGCTGTTGTTGTTGGAGCTCGAAGAACCACCACATGCTGCTGCGATCAGCCCGAGCGCCAGTAGTAGCGCGACGAGCATCGTGGACCTGCGACGCGAAGAACCCATGTTCCCCCCTGTGAGGACGTAACGGGCGAATCCCCCGTAGACGCGCGAACGCTACTACACGATTAGTAGCGCGCGCGTGGATCGCTCATCAGGCCCGCGAACCCACCACGAATCCCAAAACCAGAACCTCGATCATCACGAGAGTGGCAAGAACGGCGAAAGCAAGGCTGGCTCGATCGCTCCTAGGTGGGGCCGACATCCCCAGGCGTTGGGGCCGCGACAACTCGCTGCGGGGGGGCGGGGGCCCTCGGTCCTCATGGTCTTCGGGCGGCTGTGATTCTTTGAGGGTCCGGGAATGGCGGAGGACCGAGCCCCCGAAGCGAAACACCACTCCGGCCGCAAACACTCCGGCGACGACCAAACAAGCGTTCGCAAATGCTCGCGGCGCCTCTTGTCCGGCTACGGCCAGGACGACCGTGATGATCCCCGCCAGCATCCACGCAGCGAGAGAGCCCAGCGCCAGAACCTTGATCCACCACCAGGTCGCAGCCACGCCCCTAACCCTATGGGGGGCCAGCTTTCAGACACATCTATATAGGACCGCTCCGGCGGGACTCCAACTACCTGCTTGGGTTCGAGAACTCGGGGGTAGGAAACGGTTCAACCGTTGAAAGGAGCTCCCATGAGCACCGAGGACAAGATCTCGAACAAGGCCGAGGAACTGGGCGGCAAGATCAAAGAGGGCGCGGGCCGAGCGACCGGCGACCGCGACCTCGAAGCCGAAGGAAAAGTGGATCAGGCCTCCGGGAACGTGAAGCAGGCGGGGGAGAAGGTCAAGGACGCCGCGAAAGACCTCTTCAGCAAGTAACTGTGTGGGCGAGGGGGGATTTGAACCCCCACACGCTTGCGCGCACTGGCACCTGAAGCCAGCGTGTCTGCCATTCCACCACTCGCCCAACGAGATCGGAGCGTTCCTCCGATCGGGTGTGATGAAAAAGGCTAGCAGGAGCATGCGCGGCCTCCTCAACTGATCGCTACCTCCCCAGAAGTGATCCCATCGAGGGCGGGCATAATCCTCTGACTATGGGCGTGGCAAAAAGCATCGAACAGCGACTCGAAGGACTCGTCGAGGGCTTCTTCACCAAGGTCTTTCGGTCCGGACTGCAACCCGTCGAGGTCGGCAGGCGGATCCTGCGCGAGGTTGCCGAGAACAAGACGATCTCTGTGAACCGCGTGTACGTGCCGAACGAATTCCACGTCGCCATGGGTTCGGATGACTTCAAGCGGTTCGATCAGATGGCTTCCGGTCTCCAACGCGAGTTCTCGGAGCTCGTAATCGAGTCGGCCAAGGAGAACCACTGGAACCTCATGGGCATGCCGAAAGTGATCTTCGTGGAAGAGCCGTCACTGGGGGCAGGGGAGTTTCGGGTCGAGCCCTCGCTGTCGGCCGATCCCGACGTCCCGGCCCCGACCGCGTCGACGCAGGATCCCGGCCCCGACGGCTCGTCGAGTCCGGGGGCGGTATCGACCGATACCGCTTCTCGCCTCGGCATCACAGCGCATGGGCCGAGGCTGGTGATCCTCAACGACGAGGGGGCCGCGACCGAGAAGATCACATTGACGCGCGACCCGATCGTCGTAGGGCGCATGTCCTCCTGCGATGTGGTTCTTTCCGATCCAAACGTGTCGCGGCGGCATGCCGAGCTTCGACGAACGGCCGATGGATGGGTGCTCGTCGACCTCGGCTCCACAAACGGAACCCTCGTCAACGACCAGCTGACGCGCGAACACCGCCTGGCCGACGGCGACAAGCTGACGTTCGGCTCGAGTGACTTGAGATTCGAGGCCGAGTAGATCGATGCCGGTCATCGTGCTCGATCTCCTGAAGTACGCCTTCTTGGTCATTCTCTATCTATTCATCGCGCGCGCCGTGCGGGCGATCTACGTCGAGTTGCGGCCGCCGGCTCGCGCCGTTGCAAAAAAACCAACATCTTCACCTTCGACACGTCAGCCGTCGCGCCGCACGAAGAAAGCCCCGGCCCGAGTCGTCCTTCAAGAAGGCGCAAGCAAGAGCGGCAAGACATTCGATCTGTCTGGCGAGTTGCTCATCGGGCGCGCCGACAAATGCCAGATCGTTCTCTCGGATTCATATGCGTCCCAGATGCACGCGCGCATATTTCCTAAAGATGGAGAGTTCATGATCGAGGACCTGGGATCGACGAACGGCACCTACCTGAACCGCCACAAGGTCACGACTCCAACATCCCTTTCTAGAGGCGATCAGATAAAGATCGGCAAGACCGTGATGGAGCTTCGCAAGTGACGGTCCGCTACGGAGTGGCGACGGACGTTGGTCGGGTCCGTGAGGGAAACGAAGACTCCTACCTCGTCGACGCGCCACTGTTCGTTGTGGCCGATGGAATGGGCGGTCACGTAGCCGGCGACGTTGCATCGGCCACGGCAGTCGAGGTGTTGGACGAACGGTCGAGCTCGATGCGCGCATCGGAACCATCCAGCTTGGAGAGCGCGATCAAAGAAGCGAACGTCGCGATCTTCAAGAAGGCTCAGTCGGACGCAGCTCTGCGCGGAATGGGCACAACATGCACGCTCTTGATGATCGACGGGTCCAATGCCCAGTTCGCCCACGTCGGAGATTCACGCGCCTACCTCTTTCGCCAAGGAAAACTCTCGCAGATAACCGAAGATCACACCCTCGTGAACCGCATGGTGGCGGAGGGGCGCATCGACGAAGACGAAGCGCGTCATCATCCTCAGCGGAGCGTCATCACGCGGGCCTTGGGGGTCGACAGCGACGTACAGGTGGACCTTGTCTCACTTCGCCTCGAAGACGGAGATCGCATCCTCTTGTGCTCCGACGGGCTGACGACGATGCTCGAGAATCCCGACGTCTCCCAAGTCCTCTCGAACGAGAACGACCCTCAGGCTGCAGCTGAAAACCTTATCCACGCGGCGAACGCGGCGGGCGGCGAAGACAACATCACGGCCATCGTGATCGTGTTCGTGCCCTCGACCGAACCACCACCCCCGCCGCAAGGCGCGCGCGCGTCGACGGCTCCGCCGCGTCCTCGTCAGGAGACCGC